>CAYINK010000067.1:0-5962 GCA_964364765.1 uncultured Gammaproteobacteria bacterium | reverse complement strand
CAAATCAACTGATTTTCCACCACTTTCCCCTGACCCACGAAAATCAAAACGAAACACCGCAAAACCATTATTTTTTAGCAATTCTGCCAAATCGATAAAAACACCGCTTTCGTCCTTATTCGCAGTTATCCCGTGGGCAAGAATAATTGCATTCTTCGTAGGAGTTCTTGGAAGATGCCAAACACCGCATAACTGCGTTCTATCAACGCTCGGAAAGGTGATTTTTTTCATATCCCCTATTGTATAATAATGATTACATAATTTCAGGCTGGGTAGCTCAGTGGTAGAGCACTCGTTTCATAAGCGATAGATCGTGGGTCCGAATCCCGCCCCAGCCACTTCATGCCAAAACTTGATCTTTCAATTATCATCATATCCTACAATACACAGGAGATAACTCTTAGTTGCCTTCATTCCGTAGCTGAATCGCTGAAGAACTCTCCCATAAAGTATGAAATACTTATGGTTGATAATGCGTCGACGGATGGAACTCAAGATGAGCTAACTCAAATGTCAAATGACAAATCTCAAATCCACAATTCAAATCTAAAAATTATTCAAAATAAAAAAAATTGGGGTTTTGCAAAGGCAAATAATCAGGCGGTTAAGATAGCGAACGGAATTCATATTTTACTCTTAAACTCAGACACGATTGTGCTTGATGATGCAATATCAAAAATGTATAACTTTTTTGTACAAAACCCCCATATTCATTTCCTTGGACCAAAACTCTTTAATAAAGACATGACTCCCCAGGCATCAAGTGCTCCTTTTTATACCCTTCCCGTAGTATTTGCGGCACTTTTTCTCAAAGGAGATCATTGGGGTGCAAGCCGTTCATCGCCGGATAAGACAATAAAGACTGATTGGGTATCAGGAGCCTGCATCATGACAAAGAAAGAATACTTTGATAAAATAAAGGGGTTTGATGAAGACATATTCATGTATATGGATGAAGTGGACCTTCTCTATCGTGCCCAAAAAGCCGGCTTTAGTACTTATTTTTACCATTCTGCCCACTTTATTCATCTGGGAAGCGCTTCAAGCAACGGAAAGACATACCCCATCCTCCAGGTGTATAAGGGATTTCTCTATTTTTACCAGAAGCATTATTCCCGTTTGAGCCTCATTTTACTCAAAATTATGTTACAATTAAAAGCACTGATCGCGCTCATTATAGGTTATATTATTAAGAGCGAATACCTCAAAAAAACATATGCGGAAGCTTTTAAACTGGTTCGATAACAATCTCATCAAACTTCTCTGTATAGGGTATATTTTCGTGATCCCCCTTTATCCCAAACTTCCCGTAAAGATGATTAATTACACCTATATTGCTGTGCGAGGTGAAGATTTTTATGTCGTGGCATTGGCCATCATTTTTTTCATTCAGTTACTCCGCAAAAAGATTGTACTGCAAAAAAAATTTCTTATTCCCTTCCTCATCTTTTGGGTGGCAGTATTCACCTCCTTTGTGTGGGGATTTTTTGTCCAGAAAACCATTCTCTTTAAACATTTAGGTCTTCTCCATTCTCTTCGAAGAGTAGAGTACATGAGTATGTTTTTCATATTTGCCTCATCCATCAGATCAAAAAAAGATTTTCTTTTTTATCTCCGCACAATCATCTTTGCTCTTTTTACGGTGGGTGTCTACGGTATCGGACAAAAGTTTTTGGGCTGGCCCGCCGTGCAAACCATGAACCCAGAGTATGCAAAAGGATATATATTGATACTTGATGCCAATGCGCGCATATCTTCGACTTTTGGCGGACATTATGATCTGGCCGCATATCTGGTATTCGTGCTCCCCTTGGTTCTTTCGTGTTTTTTCTACTTCAAGACAAAATGGTGGTATTTTCTTGTGTTTCTGATATCCCTTTTTGCTTTGCTTCTCACCGCATCTCGAGTATCTTTCGGAGCCTACGTGGTTTCAACGTTCCTCTTTTTACTTTTCATGCGCAAATTTAAAATGTTTTTTATCGTAGCCCTGATAACCGTAGCGCTTACATTGACGCAAGGAACTCTCACCAATCGCCTTACCCGCACTTTCCAACAAAAACAAATCTATATTGACAAGACAACGGGACAGACAACCGTCCCTCGCAGACTTAAACCTGATGAGTTACCCGTCGGGGATTATGTCATGAATAAGCAAAATACGGCAGATAGCGCAGTCGATGTATCCTCAGGTGTCGCTCTTAACTCAAAAGATCTGAAAGATATTATGGAAAATCTTCGTGACCAAGTTCGTGAAGATGCCCGCCAACAAGGAAGAACTCTCACTCAAGCTGAAGAAGATGCATTGGTTGAGAAAACATTCCGCAATCTTAAGGTGGTTACTACCATGCTTCCCGACATTTCCTTTGCAACTCGTTTACAGGTTGAGTGGCCGCGGGCAATAAATGCTTTTTTGAAAAACCCGCTTTTGGGTAAAGGCCCCTCATCTATCACTGAGGCAACTGACAATGGCTTTTTGAGAAGTTTGGGCGAGTTTGGGCTGTTTGGTACTCTCAGCTTTTTCACCATTCTGTTTCTCGTATCGCAAAAAGTTTGGGTAAGGGCACGGGAAAAGAATAATGAGGAAAGTATTATTCTTTACGCACTGCTTTTCTCCCTATTTGGACTTCTTATCAACGCCACATACATCGATGTATTTGAGGCATCAAAGGTTGCATACAATTTTTGGATGATCTTTGGCCTGTTTGGCGGATATGTGTTGCTTGAATCGAAGAAAACCTTGAAAAAGAAAAGGACATGATATGGAAAAAAACCGTTTTAGAAAAATTGATGTTGTTATATTGGGATGCATCCTCGCGGTCGCTTTGATTTTCAGATTATATAAGGTAACCGCACCCCTTTCAGACGCCTACTCATGGAGACAGGCCGATACCGCGGCCGTTGCGAGGAACTTTGCCAGAAACGGTTTTACCCTGTTTGAGCCTCATTATGATGATCTTTCCAGCATCCAATCAGGTTCTGAAAACCCGACCGGCCTTCGCTTTGTTGAATTCCCCATTTACAACGCCATGTTTGCAGGATTATATTCACTTCTACCTTTCGTGCCAATTGAGGCCTATGGGAGGTTGGTAACCATATTTTTTTCTCTTCTTGTCATCGCCATTATTTACTATTTGCTTTTGAAAGAACATTCACGTCTCAGTGCTTTTATGGGAGCAATGATTTATAGCGTATTTCCTGCTTTTGTGTTTTTCTCTCGCGTGGTATTGCCTGAAACGACGGCGGTTGCTTTTTCTTTTATGGCAATTCTTTTTCTTTATTGGTGGCAGAATCAAAAAAAGAGCCATTTTGCGCTTATGCTTTTTGGTTTGTCAACGCTCTGTTTTGCTCTAAGTATTCTCATAAAGCCCACGGTTATATTTTATGGAATTGTTCTTCTCTATATCTTTATTTCAAAATATAAATTCGGTCTTCTGAAAAAATTTGATTTTTATTTTTATTTTTTTCTTGCCGCGCTCCCCTTCATCCTGTGGAGATTGTATATCGATAAATTTCCCGAAGGTATTCCGTCAAGCGACTGGCTCATAACCAGCGTAAACACGTTTGAAGGACAGAAGGTAATCTTCATGCGACCCGCTTTCTTCAGATGGGTATTTTATGAACGGATCAATCTTATGATATTCGGCGGTTATATGACTGCTTTTTTTGTGGCGGGTATTTTTACCAAGTTAAAAAAATATTTTATCCATACGATTTTTTTGGGGGCCTTGGCTTATCTTTTCGTCTTCCAGGGAGGCAATGTCCAGCATGAGTATTATCAGACAGTTATATTTCCTCCTTTGGCTATGTTTGCGGGTATTGGGATAGCGCTATTTATGAAGGATCGGAAGAATTTTATCCACCCCATCATTATTTATCCTGCTGTTGTCGTGCTTGCCGCCCTATCTATCATGTTTTCATATTATTACAAAGTCAAAGATTTCTACACCTATCCAGAAGACCTGACCCAAATGGCAAAAATACTCGATACATTTACTAGGCCCAATGATAAAGTTATTACCGACCGACTCGGTGATACCACGCTACTTTATTTAGCCGATCGACGGGGCGCTCCCATGCTTTATAAAACAATCGAGCAGTTAAAAACAGACGGGTATACCTACTACATGACTGACAAAAAAGAGATAATTGAGGACCTAAAAACAAAAAAACAATACCCTGTTTTGTTTGAAAATAGTCAGTTTGTCCTTTTCAAACTATGAAGATATTGATGTTGACCCCCTATCTTCCCTACCCTCCCGCATCAGGCGGCCAAATCAGAACTTTAAACTTACTAAAGTATTTGCGTGCCAAAAATGAGATTACCCTCATTGCACTCTATAAAAATGATAGCGAAAAAAAATATCTTCCCTACCTGAAACCCTATTGTAAAGAGGTCTACCTGTGTAAAAGGCCGGAGAAAGCCTGGCAACCTGAGAATATTTTCAGGTCTATATTTTCAGTCAATCCATTTCTCATTGTGCGGAATTATTCCTCCCAGGCAACCTCAACTCTCAAGGAACTTATCACTAAAGAGAAATTTGATGTTATCCACGCCGAGACATTTTATATCATGCCTCACATACTTGAAACTGACACTCCCATCTTGTTGGTTGAGCAAACGATTGAGTTTAAAGTGTATCAGCACTATGTGAATTCACTCCCCTTTTTCATAAGACCGCTTTTCTCGATGGATATCATCAAGCTGAAGTATTGGGAGCGGTATTATTGGCGCAAAGCTTTTTTGGTTGGGGCAGTCTCCGAGTCCGACCGGATGACCATAACAGGGCTTGAGCCTTCTATCAAGCCCGTGATTATCCCTAACGGCGCAGGTGAGGAGATGATTGTAGATAAGCTTGAAGCAAAAAAACTAAATCATCCCGTACTTCTTTTTGTGGGGAATTTTTTCTGGTTACAAAACACCGAAGCCGCAAAATATCTCATTGATAAGATTTATCCGTTACTTGCTCTAGCAATCCCCTTTATACAACTTGTGATAGCGGGCCAAAATGCACGTGATAAATTAAAAATATCTGACCGGGAACACATCAAGGTTCTTGATATTGACCCCAATGATTCTGAACTGGTTAAAAAAGTGTATGCAAACTCGACTGTATTTGTAGCTCCCATATTCGGACCGGGAGGCACGAGATTAAAAATCCTGGCGGCCATGTCAAGCGGATTACCTATCGTAACAACCCAAACCGGAATTGAAGGCTTGGATATAAGCAATAACAAGCATGTCCTCATCGCAAATACTCCTCAAGAATTTGTTACGCAGATAAAAAAAATATTAAGTAATAAAGAAACCTATGAAAAGATACGAAAAAACGCATTCGAGCTGGTAAAAGAAAAATATAATTGGAAGAAAATTGCGGCTGAATTAGAAATAGCATACCAGAGGATAAAAAAAGCATGAACCTAGGAATAGACATTTCACAAATTGTTTACGAAGGCACTGGAGTCGGACGGTTTATACTTGGGTTAACTAATTCGATTCTTGAGTATGATTTAAAAAATGAGTGGACGTTTTTCTTTTCATCACTTCGTCAAAGTCTTAACCCTCAGATAAAACGTCTGATTAAGTCAAGAGGATCACGATTATCAGAATACAAATTGCCCCCCTCAGCCTTGTCTTTTCTGTGGAACTCTTTGCACCGGATGAAAGTGGAAAAACTTGTAGGAAAACTGGATTGGTTTATCACATCAGACTGGACCGAGCCACCTTCACATATGAAAAAAGCCACGATCATCCATGACCTCGCATACTTGAAATATCCCGAAACAGTTCACGGAACGATTCTCAAAACACAAAGCCAAAGAATGAGCTGGATAAAGAAGGAGTCAAGTATTATTTTTGCAGATTCCGAGACAACCAAACGTGATGCGATTCAACTCTGCGGACTCGATGAAAAAAAGATATTCGTCAATTACCCGGGTGTACAATTTCCCGAGTCTTCTGCGG
>CAYINK010000066.1:0-5980 GCA_964364765.1 uncultured Gammaproteobacteria bacterium | reverse complement strand
ATGCAGAAGTTTCACGTTGGTGGAAATTATATGCCGATGTTGATCTTTCCCCTCGCAAACTTGCGAAGTATTGAGGCAATCAACGTCTGATAAGGAATCCCTGTCTCAATCGCTTTATTTTGAATTGTTTTCAGATCCTCACTTTGAACTCGAATCGTAATTCTCTTGTCCTTTTTCATTTTTTCCAAAGTATACTTAGCCGCGGCTCTGAACTTCTTCATTTCCTCTTTTTGATTTGGGATTTCCACAAATTCATCATTCTCAATTGCCTGAATCAAATCTTTTTCATAATCATCCAAGGGAGCAAAAATATCTATCTTTTTATTTTTTTTCATATTTTTTATTTAATTTTTAATAATTTCTTCGTGTATTTTTCACTCGGATAAATCGTTTTTAGAAAAAAATAGCCGCTTTCTTCAATAAAAGGTACTGCATAAATTTTGTTTTTAATCTTAACTAAAAATATTCTTTGTTTTGGATATCTTTTTTTGTTTGGGTGTTCGATGGCTTTTACTTGTCTGTCCCTCTTGATTTTTTCGATAATATCCTCAAAACAAATTCCTCTTATTATTTTTAACTGTTGATTTTTCTCATGATTAAACTTAAATTCCTTCATGCCAATATTATTTTATATGAATTTGTGTACATTGTCAATATCTATTTTACATGTGCCAAACAAACGTACCGAGGGTCGTTTGACTTGGTTGATCTGGGCCTTGCGGTAAAAAGAGGAGAAAAATATGCAAAAGTGGAGTTGTATAAAGAGTGGAGGTTGGTGGATTAAATATTTATCAGGTAAATGCCCCCGTAACCTTGTCTTGTGCACTCCCCGCAAATTTTCCAAACATCGCCAGTAGCATCATGAGTATCATCATGAGGTTGCCCTGTTCCATTTTTACCCCATTTTCCTTCAACATTTTTTTCCATTTTTGATCGATGTTTGCATCTTCTTGAATGCTTTTTAGTAGATCAAGACCGGCTTTTTTCATCATTTCTTTCTTTTGCTCCGGAGTCTTTTGAAGATTTCGATTATTTCCAGTATCGTGCCTATTGTTGTGGTCAAGCGCATACTTATAATCTCCGAGAAGTCTTTTTTCGACAGCGGCTCCTTGGTCTGTGACTAGTTTGTCGACCACTTCTTTACTCTGCCCAGCCAAAAGCGAAGATGGTAGTGTGTCAGGCCCAATTTCTTTCGGTATCATTTGTGTGGTTCCGTCTGGATTTATTACTTGGGTTTCGACCGTGTATGCCTTTGAATCGGTCTCTCTTACTAAAAGCCCATTTCTCACTATCAGAGCTACATCACCAGTTGCATCCGTTATGGTAACTTTTGAACCCTCCACAAATACTTTGCCCATAATTATTCGGGCAATTGCCTCCTGTTTCGGTATATTCCTATCACAATAGATACCCATATCTTCTCCTATTTTCACTTTGTTACTCCTGTTGTGGCCGTCAACCATCTTTACCCAGTCTTCATTCATCTGTGCTTGCAGATGCTCCACCGCTTGGGCCGCTTCGTGTTTTCCTTGCTTTTCAAGAATATCCGCTTCAGCCTGCATCTTGCGTGCATCTATTACACGGGCTTCTTGATCGGATTTATCCTTACCTTCAAAAGCGCCATCACCTACAGCTTTTGCCGCTTCAGCCTGAAGATCTATTTTCGATTTCTCTTGCTCCGGTGTCGGGTTTGCGCTTGATTGTGTCTCAAGGGTTTGCTGTTGACGAGCTACATCTACCATATCACGAGCCATCCTATCCATACCGCCTGACATTGAACCATCCCGTGTCTTAGTCCCATAGACAGCGGCATAAGCTTTTGCATCTTTTTGGGCTAACTCCAGTCTACCCCTGTCATCTTTAATGTCGAGAGTACTTTCAGCAACTTCTATTGATGCCTTTAATTTTGCTATTTCTTGCTCAAGTCTGGTTTTGTCAGGTCCATCATGTGTTTTTTGCAACGCGGCTTCTTTTGCCGCCAAATCATCACGATTAGAAAGATATGCCTCAGCAATTGCAGGTTCTTTCACTCCCTGTTCTCCAAGTGATTTTTGGTACATCGCCGACTTAACTCCAGGAATATCTCCTTGATCTAAAGCGTCTTGTAGATCATCCGGTTTCAGTGCGTTCTGACTCAATCCTAAACGTTTATTTATTGCGGCAATTCTTGCCTCTTGCGCTTTTTCAATAGTACTTTTCTGCTCGGTTGACGCATCAGCCCTTGGTAGTTTCATTGCTTTCTCCGCAACCGAGTGACCCCTTCTCATGACCTCAAGTCTTACGTTTTCATCTGAGGCAATCACCGCATCCACATAATCTCTTTTATCTGCTTGATCTTTAAATTCAGTCGCTTCGGGAATAAGAGCCTGAACCGCAGGTTGATTGAGAAGATTATCCATGACCCCATCCCTTACCGATTTATACCGCTGTTCCGCTGTGGGACTTCCAGATGCATCATCTTTGATACCCGCATCAGCGAGTGCTTGTTTATGAGCTATGTCTGGAGCCAACCCTGCTTTTTTATAAGCCTCTTCATTTCTCTCAACTTTTACGTATGCATCAAAATCCAACACTTGCTGAACTTCTTTGGGAGGATTTGGATCTCCCGGCTTTTCCCGATACCCCTCAAGTGCTTTTTTCTCAACTTCGTGCAAGGGCTTTGCAGATTCTTTTCTTTGCTCGTCAAAAAAAGATCTAGGATCTTTTTTATCTGGGTTTTGTTGTTCATGTTCTCTAAGCTTTGCTCCCCTCTCTTGAGCTTCTTTAACTTTTTGAGGTAAAGCACTTTTTGCCTCAAGTGCACTGAGTTTTCCTGTATCAACCTTCACATGCACGGCTTCCCGAACTGACATTGGTATTGCTTCTGCTGGAGCTGGTGCACGCGCAATAGGTGCGGCCATATTATTTCAAATTCGCAAATTGCCGGAGCTTTGCTTGCACATCGGCTAACTTTTTCTCATCTTCGGTCACGACTTCTTTCTGTTTGAAGTTCAAAAATACGGGTTGAAAACTGCGCCATTGCTGGCCCAATTCTTTTAAGACCAAATAAAGCTCTTCCGGACTTTCCACTACATCCATATTGCGGATGATGAAACGGGATGCTTTTTGCATATCCTCAACCAGAAGTTCTCCTTTTTCCAATCCCACAATCATTGCCTCCTGTAAATCTTTATAGGCCTTTTTTTGTAGGTCTTGAAGTGATGGATTCATGTATATCTATTCATAATAAAGAACATTGAAAGAAATATCAATGTCTATCCTCCCATTTCTCCTTGCTTCCTGCAAACTCTTCCTTTATATACCCATCTTACGCTGGTTTGCACTGAAAAATAAGTTTTTTAGTGCCAAAACAGCTTAGATGGGTGGATACTGAAAAAACTAGTTACAAGTCTTAGTTTTTTTAGTATACTACTTTTATGAACTGCCCCAACTGTGGCCAACCGATGAAAGTTTCGAACTTCGATAATGAAATCGTCCTCCATTGCGCAACATGCGGCTCCAGTTTTTTTGACCTCAATGGAATAAAACATATTTCTCAATCTTCAGCGCGAAAGATAGCCGAAGATGCGCAAGGCCACTATGTACTGGGAAGCAAAAAACTTTGTCCGAAGGATCACACCGAGCTGGCACAAAAGATGGACGATCCGGCACTTCCCGCAAATACAATACTGCTTGAATGTCCCACCTGCCACGGAATTTTTGCCTATCCGGATGATTTGTTGAAATATAAAGGAGTGCGCGAACTTGCTCCCCTCTCCCCTCTTTCTATGAAGCTCCTACCCGCGCCGAAGACGATCTTTATGCTTTCCTTGTTTGCCGTCCTCTCGGTTGGGGTCATGATGAACTATGGTGCAATTTCGAAGAACTTCTCCACCGGCTCCAAAGCAGATGAAGCGATCAAAAAAATTGTCATCGTCTCCGACGAAAAAAAACACTACCTTTTCTTCGATTTTATTACCGAATCCGCCCTCACTTCCGAAGTGCGGTTTAATGATAAGACGAGTGGAAAGCAAATTATTAAAAAAGTATCAACCGAACCAAAAAAAGTCCACCACTTAATAACGAGCGACCTCGATCTTTCCCACGATATTACCTATCAAATCTTCCTGGGAGATAATGCAAAACCTACGGTTGAGAAGAAATTGGAGATTAAGTAAATAGCTTTAGTTTTGGTACTTTTTCAAAATCCTTAAGGTTCAAGGTAGCTACGGGCAGACTCAATTCCAAGGCGCATGCAGATATGATTGCGTCCATGAGAGATATTTTTATTTCTCTTCTTATTCCTCCCGCTTTTTCCATAAGACGCGGGTTTAGCTCAATAATATTTCCCAACGAAAAAATATCATTGATCTGTTTTTCCATCTTGACTGCGCTTAAGCCACTAAATATCTCGGCAATGGTAATAAGGCAAAAATATATAGCTTCACATTCTTTATAAATCATCATAAACCTCGTATCTTTTCCGTGCTGATAATTTCGTAGATGATCTATGATAATTGACGAATCAATGAGCGCTTTCATAAAGAATTATGTGTTAATCTTTTTTCCATTTGTTTTCTTCCTTGTGATAAAAATAGGTCGTCTTTTTTTGACCAGTGATATTTTGCCCGGGATAATAGTTCTAAACCTTGCTTTTTAGTATACGTTGATTGGAGTATCTTTATAGTCGATGATTTATCTTTTTTTGATTCTTCATCAAGTAAAAGCTTAAGGGTTATTTCATCATTTTTCAAAACCACTCTTACGTATGACCCTTCGGTAATATGGGCCATCTTTCTTATTTTTTGAGGAATGACCATCATGCCTCTTTCCATGATTTTTGCCATCTCCGATATTGTTTGATTTTGCATATTATGATGATAATGCACATTGTCAGATTTGTCAAGACAAGTCTATTGTCAAGTCATACTTGCTGAAACCAAAACCTACGGTGGAGAAAAAGCTTGAAATGAAGTAAGTCGTGTAACGTGTAGCGCGCAACGTAGAAAACGTTACACGTTTTGCGTTACACGTTTTAGCTTTGCTAAAACCTGCACCATCCTCATCTCCATCCCCTTATACTCTAAAGCCGCCGTGGTGGGATCCACGATGTTTACGTTTAGCCCCGTCCCCAGCTCAAATCCTGCACGGTGGACAAAACGTGGGATAATGCGGAGATACCAATTGGCATGAGGATAAATATAATAATTATAGCCGAAGGACATATTGCCGAATTTATTTTTTTTATAGATCTGTTCAAGTTGTTTCAATGTTTTTTTTAAGAGCATGGCAAGATCGCCTAAATGTTTGTCCGTCAAATCCCCAAAATGCGCCCCTTCCGCCTTGGGAGCAATCCAAATCTCATAGGGCCACTGGGAAAAATCGGGACAGTAGGTGTAAAAAAAGGTGTTGTCTTCCACGATATTATTTAAAGGTTCCCTTGTGAGGGTATCAAGGTTAATTTGGGATGGGATGACGACGAGTTGGGAATGAGGATGCTTGATTGAGGCTCCCGAATCCTCTCCGTGATTACAAAAGATGAGTACCTGTCCTTTTTTTCGATAATAATTAAATCGTTCGCGATATGCTTTCAAAATAAGTTCTACATGAGATTCAGGAAGATGTTCTATTTCTTTATCTTCATGGGGTGAATGGATGATGACCTCGTGATAATCGGTAATAGGAAATTTATTGGGAATAACCCGTACTTGCCATCCCTTTTGATCTTTCTCCCCCTTCCCCATGCGGAATACTTCACCGGGAGTGATGTGTTCATTACCAGGACAAAATGGACAGAAATTTTTGGATTTACTCTTGCCGACAAAATGATCCGGTCTGTTGAGTCGGGATGGGGCGATGATCACCCACCGGCTGGAAAGAACGTCAGGAACATATTTGGACATATTTTCAGTATAAAGAATATTTCAAATAAAAAGCAAGTATAATACTTAACATGTCATCCCCGTGAAGACGGGGATCCAGACTAAAATCACCAATTTGA
>CAYINK010000065.1:0-6117 GCA_964364765.1 uncultured Gammaproteobacteria bacterium | reverse complement strand
CCCAACCTCCCCCTACTCCAGCACCAGACCCTAATCGACTTTGTTCATCGTTAGGTTCACCAGTTAGTATACAACCCGTTGCTCCTGATCAGTCATGGATTTCAATTACCGACCCTGAGATTGTAAGAGCTCGTTGTGAGAAAGAGTATCCTGATTATACAATAGTGTGTCGACATGCGGTAACGGACTTTTTTGATAGAACGGTAACAACCTATCAGTGTGGAAAAGTAATAAAATAGTGGCAAATTAAGTTCCTATTGACTTTAAAATATTTTTTGTCCATAATCAAAATATGAATAACACAAAGTTTTGCGTTAGCAAAGACTTTTTCATTATAGTCCTTATTGGTCTGATTGCGTTGGGTGCAATTCTTTTTTCATATAAGTTGAGCAACACCAACACTAATTACCAATCAAAAGCTTCAAAAGTGCAAGTCCCAGCTGGGTGTGCAACTTTACCAATATGTGAAGGTATTGATTTTAAAGGAGCTGCTCTTATTACGAAGTGCGATGTAGACTGTGGTATACGAATGATAGAGTCAGAAGACTGGAATTATCGAGTAACCTATACTAAGAAATGCTATGATGAAAAAAGAAACGAGATGATGTGTTCTGTTCATCCAAATCAGAAAGAAGACTTGACAAAACCCCCACTGAATCTGGATGACTTACCAAACAAACTGACAGATACCGTAAATATGACCTATGACAAACTTCCCGCGCGATTAGCTTTTAAAACGATATTACCTAAAAATAGTGAAAAGAAGTTTTTGATATGGTCAAACGGAAGTTATACTGATGATGCGAATGCAGTCTGCAAGACAAAATATCCAGGAACTCAAATTGCCTATTTAGACCGAGTATACGAAAACGGAGAAAAATTTTATGTCAAATGCTTTGAAGCGATAGATCTAGGTATTCAGTCAGTGAATTCATTTAAAAATTCATGCAAAGATGTTCAAACTTTTTTTAACGACCTGGTGACAATTGAAAGTAGTGTAATTGAGTCTCCCGACACATGTTTAGGGAAATATCCAGATAGACCTGAATATCAAGTAGGCTACTGTGTAGAGAAAAATCCGGAATATGATCCCGTGACCAATATTTTCTCAAAAGGTGAGTTTAAATGTATGACAACTAAACCTTGACATCCCTACTCTGCTTCAGTACAGTTACATTATGGCACTTCGTACAAACAAACTCTGTATATCAAAATCGGTTCTTCTCATTATAGTAGGATTTATCATATTGTTAATTAGTATGGTAGCGTTTTCCTCTCTTTCTCAATCAGGGAATAAAGCAATATCAAGTAGGGCAGCTACACTCAATCGTCCCATTGGAGGTGACGGTCAGCCCTGTAGAGTTCAAATAGATGCAACGGATCACAACGATAACCTCGTCTGTAATTACGATGTTCAATCCCTATACTGTAGCGCTCCTCTTTCCTTCTGGCTCACCGATCCTGCTAAAAGAGACAGCTACACTCAAACGAGGTGTCTCACTCATGATGAGATATATGCCACTGCAGGAATGGAAGGTAATCTGTGCCGAAACGGAAAAGACGATCCCTCAATAGGCGAGTTGCGTTGTAATCCGGGATTTTATTGTGTGGATATATTTAATGCAGATAAAAAGTCAGTCACCTCTACCTATCTTTATGGTTATTTAAATAAAGTCAGGAGTAGCTTATTCAGTACTCTTGAAGATGGATTTACACCAAGGATCATCTCTGCCATCAAGAAATATACCTTTGACCAGGATACCTCATTTACTGAACCAAAAGGTGTATGTATTCCGCAAGCACAGACAAAGGTATTAGATTGTGGAGATTTGCATCAATTACCCTGTACTCGTGAAGGGGGGAAAGAATTTTGTTTTGATCCAAGTCATAAAATAGTCCAGAGCGTTTGTCAGCCCTGTGGGGCTGACAACCAGATAGGTTGTGAAGACGGTGAAGGATATGCAGCAAAATGTAATGACCCTCAAAAATTTTCTTGGGGTATTCCTGATTTTCTTGGTATCACGTGCAAATCACTCCCCCCTCCTGAGCAGATATTGGATGTTAACAATCTCAATGTGGGACTATCTTTTATTGCATCAGAATATTTCGGCACGTATTCACTCTCAACACCTAATGACTATTCACACGTAAAAGTTTCAGGTTCCACAGATCATATAAAAGCCGCATCCAAATTATTTACCAATATGACCAAGTCTTCCCTAAGTTCTTTGTTTTCCCGAGGAGGCATTGATATTTCAATTGCAACTAAGAATCGAACAAATATGTATTTTGAATCAAACCCCCTTACCTCCGCTTCAACGGCTACTTTCACCTGCAATGATGCGGAGGCTACCCTACCAATATTATTAATCTCAGATTCAGTATATTTACCGTTTAATAATCTTAGATGGGATTTATTTAAGTCGTCACAAGATAAGATGGTTAAAATATGGAATGATTGCAAATTTCACTTTGGAACCAATACCATCAAGGTTCAAAAAATGCACATGGTATTTAACAACGGAGGGACTGATATCGTGTATGACTATGATTTAACCAATGCTCCCAATAATGAGGTTAAGCTAACTTTCACCTATAATGATGAAAGGTAAAAATGAATAATGGTGAAAGGGATGATGAAGAACTTAAATACTCTTGACATCTGTGCGTGTTTGTTGTGTAATGAAACTATCACATGATTTTCATTAAAAATTCATATATAACTATGCATTTCTTATCTTCTTTTTATTTGCGTGGTAAAGATTTACAAATTCACATTTCAAGGAGGGGGGGTGAAAATATATGAAAGAAGACAAAATATGTTTAAGTAAGACTGTTGCATTCGTCGCGGTGGTTGCCTTCATTCTGGTTGGCGTCGTAGTTTTCACGAACTATGTGAATAATCAAAAATTAAGTAGTGATACAAAGGCAGAAGATGTTGTAGGTACACTTCTTGATGTGGCAGATAGAAAAATCACATGTCCACTGCCAGGAAGCGGAGTTGTGGCTTCTGCTTGGAGACAAGGAACAGAGGGTGCTTATACCTATTATAAAAATACCGGTGTTTGCGCAGGCTGTGCTATTTTTGAAAAATCGAAAGGGTTGGCTACATGTCAAAAATGCTGTAATGAACCGGCAACCGAAGCGGAATATCTAGTATCGCATCCGAATCCGGGAGATATAGATTGTACAGTAGATGATGCTACGACCAACAGAAAAGCAGGTTATTACTACAAAAGTTTTGATGGTTTAACTTGCTATGGTATAGGAACGAAAGCTGTCGAATCAGGATCGCCTAACCAGTATTGTAGAAATGAGACATTGACTGATGTTGCGAATTGGCCACAAAAATGTAATGATGCCGCTCCAACACCCATGGTATGTTCAGGTACGTATACTTTTAGTGGTGATGGACAAAAATGCGTTGGTTATAAGACTTTGTTAGTGGGGAGTGGAACTGAAAATCAGTACTGTGCAAATGAGGCAAATGCCACATTGGCAAATTGTGGAGCGGCCCCAACACCGTTACCATGTGCAACTTCAGGCACTTATACTTTAAGTGGCAATGGAAACACATGTTCTGGCGTAAAAACCGAGATATTCAGAAGCGGTACTGTAAATCAGTACTGTGGAAATAAGATATACACTAAAATCCCAGGAGACTCGTGGCCTGCAGGCTCAGGTTGTGGTAATGTTGTTCCAGCAGCCATGATGTGTCCTCCAACAGGAACGAAAGTCTACCTAACTGGCGATGCTTGCTATCTGAAAGAAGGAAAATTAGTGGATGGAGGTACGGGAAATCAACGATGTGATAACCTTAAGTTGACAGCGTGGACTTGTTGTAATGACGCAACCACAGCGGGTTGTCAATAAGAAGTATGATCACATAAGTCTTAGACGTAAGATTGTGTGATTAAAAAGCACCCGGGTGACGACTCGGGTGTTTTTTTGGTAAGAACTAACTCACACTCCCCTTTTCCATTTTCTCATTTTTTGTATCATTCGTGCCTATTCAACTGGTCCAGTTAAACGAGGCTAGTATGGTAATAATTTTTTGATTTGTCTCATCTTTCGTTGATATTGGATATTATTCATAACAAAATGAGCGTATTTAACAGGATTACTTATGGAATAATATTTAAGTTGAGATAAGAGTTTGGGTTCATGGACTAGCTGATAATAAGAAGACCATTTCCAATCTTCCGGATCATCTACAATATTTGAAGTTGAAGGGTTTAGGTGGATATACCTACTTACATGTAAGAAAAGGTCATCAGAATCAATTATCACTTGCCTAAATCGCGATTGCCACAGAGGTCCCTTTCTGCTCATAAAGAGGTTGAAATATCTACTGTAGCTTATTTCGACTAAATTCATATAGTGAACAAATAAATCAACATCTAAGACCCGAACTAGTAGATGATAATGGTCGGGCATGATGCAGTATGCAAGGAATTGGACTATCTTAGGGTGAGGCTGAAGAAGGAGCCCATAAGGTTGGAAGCTTCCGCTCTTTTTCATTCGAGAGAAACTACCAAGTGTCTTTTGATTGTAGAACTCAAGTACTTGCAAAAAGCGGATAATATTTTCCTCATGACGAAATATAAGATAATTTGCAATACTTTTATTGCAAATGTGATAAATAGCAGAGTGTCTGGAGACAAGATTCTTTTGCATTCTTCATAAAGGATTACAGAAGATATGAGAAAACACAATGGTGTATATGCTACAAATAGCGGGATATAGGTCGTCATAGAAGTATTTTTTCATCGTATGTACCTATTCAACTGGTCCACCTGCCTGCCGGCAGGCAGGGTTAAACGAGGCTAAGTGTGTAAATTTTTGCAGATAAGAATGGGGTTTTACACTCCCCTTCTCCACTTCAAGTAGAGTTCGTAGAGATAGGTGATCCAGTATTTTTTTGAAAGGATGAGATCTTGAGTGGGGACGTAGTCGACTTGAAATCCACCGAAGCCTTCTTTGAAAAGAGACAGACCTCCCCAATTTTTCGGTGTTCGACCTACCTGCAGGGTTCCCCAGAAATTATAGAGTGTACAACCTCTTCTTTTTGCCTCCTTGATTGATTCCCATTGGAGAAGGTATGAAGTGGGGACTCTGCTATGTAAAGTTGCTCCTTGGTGATAAAAGGCAGTTGATTTAGTGTAATCAATGAGTGCGGCGGCCGTCAACTTTCCATCTTTTTCATATGCAAAGAACCAGTTTGCATTCCCCGTCTTGTTGAATGCATGGTATTCATGAGCTAAATATGAAGGAGAATAAGCAGTGAAATTTTCTCGTTCCGCTGTTTCATTGTATAAATTTTGGAATTCCTGCAGAGCCTTTTCATCAGTCCTTTTGACTACTTTAACTCCCTCTTTCTCTGCTTTACGGATGGAATAGCGAGTAGTCTTTCTCATCTCTTTCAGAAGTGTCTCTTCATCTTTGGTGATATCAAGTACCCATAAACGTTCCGCGTGCATGTAGATGGGCGCCGTACGAAATCCAAGCTCCTTAAACATTTCACGGTGATCTTTACTGTCTTGAAAGACAGGAGCTATGCGGATAAAGGAATAACCTTCTTTCCGAGCAATGTTTTTAAGATATGCTAAAAGCTCCGAAAGAGGGAATTTGAAATTTGAAATTTGTTTACCCTGAGGAACGTAGGGAAATTTGAAAATAGGACCGTGTGGAATAAAGATCATGTTTCCCCGTTTGGCCTTGATTTTGATAATCTGACAAATAGCAACAATGTTATTTGTAGCCTGGATTCCCCGCCCCTGCCTGCCAGCAGGCAGGTTCGCGGGAATGACGGAATCATCGGTAATCGCAAGACGTAAAACCCCATATCCTAACTTCTCTTGAAACTCTCCCCATTCCCATGAGTGGAGAAAGGAAGGAGAGCCCGCTTCGTTGAAGAAGGCGTTCCATTCTAATTGTGATGTGATTTCTGTAATCATAAAACATGTCATTCCCGCCCCGTGTCAGGGCACGGGGTAAACTCCGGCGGGTTTACACCCGTTAGGGTGAATCTAGACTAAAATTTCAACTTTTGTAATTATAGACTGGATCCCCTTCACGGTGAACCGCGGTTCAGGGTGAACCCGGTCTTCACGGGGA
>CAYINK010000064.1:0-6134 GCA_964364765.1 uncultured Gammaproteobacteria bacterium | reverse complement strand
TTATTGACAGATGTTTGGACTTCAGTGGGGGTCATCGCAGGAGTCTTTTTAGTTTCCGTGACTCATATCCAGATCCTTGACCCCATCATTGCCATCATCGTTGCCATCAATATCGTTGTGACGGGTGTCGTTCTTATGAAAAGATCTGCCGTGGGGCTCATGGACAGCGCAATTTCAAAAGAAGAGCACGAAAAAATTGTTGCCTATCTCCAAACTTTTGAAAATAAAAAAATTCAGTATCATGCCATACGCACCAGGCAATCAGGAATGAGAAAATTTGTTTCACTCCACGTTTTGGTTCCCGGAAATTGGTCCGTTCAAAAAGGTCACGACCTACTTGAGGAAATAGAGCAGGGGATTCGCGCCCTCATACCTCGCATCACGGTCACGACTCACTTGGAACCCATCGACGACCCGGTGTCATTGAATGATATAAATATTGATAGGGATTAGGTTTATGCTATAATAGCGCCATGAGTAAGATTGAGGTGGCTTTTGATGTTGATGGAATATTGTGTCCTGCGCCGTTTCCACTCTCCATGTATCAGTTGCTTTTTAAAGCATATTCAATTGCACAAGAAGTTAAAGCCGGGAAGGCGAAAAAAGTGAAGAGCTTGCAAAACTCTAGGAGCAATCTTCTCAGAAAATTAAACGACTGGTGGCACGATATCAGACCGATGGATGGGCGAGTGCTGAATAATATTGCCACGTTTAAAGATAAACAAGAAGGGTTGGGAAATGAGGTGATAACTTCAGTTGTATCGGGAAGATCCGAAAGGTTAAAAGACCAAACAACTCAGAAAATAGCTGAGGCAGGGTATCCTCATTTATTTAATGGTGAAATCAATCTTCGGCCAGATGGATATAGTTCTCCCGGTTGGAAAAGCCATAGAGCAAAATTAAATCCAAATGGGGCAGATATATATTGTCATATCGATGATGATTTGAAGGCAGCGCATCAAATTGCATTAGAGGCACCTAAGGCCCAAGTATACTTGGTCGGATACGGAGGACTAATGACAAGCGGTGAGTTATATAGATGGAACAAAATTGAATGTCCCCCGAATCTTCATTTAGTTGGAAGCGTTGCCCTAGCTTTAAACGCGATAGCAAATTTGAAGATAAAGTCTTAACCCAGCTCCTTCTTCATCTCCTCATACTCTTTCTTATTTATTTCCCCCTGCGCGTAGCGTCTTTTTATGATTTCTAATCCGCGACTATAACCCCAGTAGTTCATCATAGAAAAAATTTTTAAATTGGTAATATTGGGGAAAGGCGATCGAGTACAATCCTGTTTCTTTCCGCTATCACTTGAGGCGTATTATTGAGATTGTGATCTCCTCCCTTTACAAGAAAAGCTTGTCCGATGAGCGTAAATTTAGGGGCTTGATTAAGAGTAATGATTTTTCTCGCAACGCCAGTTCCATCAAATTCGATTCTGTCTCTGTTTTTGCATAAAGATTCCCAATACGTATCAAGAGATACGTGATCTCCGGGTAGAGATTGTACAACTTGTGCCGTGTTAAATTGAGGATCCTCTTGCCCAAAAATGAGACCAACAGGTGTTCTCAAATATCGTAATAATTCTCTATCGATTCCTTTATATTTTTTTGACCCTTTATTAAACACATCCATGGTTATGTATTTTTTTTGGCCGGTTCTTGTTTCAATGTATAACCCTATATCATCATGTTTAATACGTTTTGAAAAATAACGGGCAGTTGATTGTATGTCTACAAAAGGCGAAAGCAAGACTAAGCTTTCAAATAAAGGAGATTTACGGGACATAGTTTGTTTCTTTTCTGCGTATGCCATCGCCACCCCGCTCATACTTATCCCAAGACCGGCGGTTCGGTCAGTATCAATTTGGGGAACTTTTTTTAATCCATTTTTTACCGTTATTATATCTTCAACCATGTTTGCCAGATGATATTCACCTGGTCTGCTTAGTGTTTTACCTCCCATAATTCCCCTATGATCAAAAGAAACCACCGCTTGTCCTTGACTCAGTAAAAGATCCGCAAGATCTAAAACCATATAGTGTTCGGATGTACACCAAAGTCCGGGTGCAATCATTACCGGCCTAAAACCATCGACAGGTATTCGTTCTCTTGGCACATTTGGTTTGTCAACTACTGTATGAATTCCTCCAAGATTATACGTTTCTTTAATTGCATTTTGTAAGTTGAGTCTTTCAATAGGAGCGCGATATTGTTCTGCCATAATTAAATTATACTACTCTCACCGATGAGGCGCGATTACTTTGTTCTCAACCATCCAGCCCACAATCTTTACAAAAAAAGCGGATTTGTTGATAGGGAGATTGGCATGTTGAAGAATATATAATTCCATTTGACATTTTCAGATTTTCTGATATTCTGATGGTATGTATACTCAAACGACGGCTATTATTCGTGATCGCTGGCAGTTAACCATACCCGATGAGATTCGGAAGATTGTTTCTTGGGCAAAACCTCAGTCGGTAGTATCTTTCAGAGTCACGGCTAAAAATGAATTAATGATTAAGCCTTTTGAATTAAAGCAGGAAAGGGAAGTGAATTGGGGTGAGGTCTGGAAAGCCATCCGTGAAGCGCGCATTATATCCTCAAAAGGAAAGAAAGTTAGTCTTTCTCAGTTCATAATTGAAGATAGAGAAAGGCGCTAAATATTCAAGTGAAAAATAACAACGTACTCGTTATCGATTCTTCCGTCGCAATTAAACTACTGTATCAGTTGGGCGAAGACAATATTTCTCAAGCCGATCTGATAATAAAAAACGCTCAGGATAAAGGAACGACTTTAGTGATGCCTGAACTGGCAAGGTATGAGGTAGGAAACGCCTTGCTTTATAAAAATTTAGAGCTACCCATTTTACAGAGGTTAATTGAACGTTCATATGTCTTACCAATCCGCTTCATTCCTGAGGATCTTGTTACTGCACAACTAACTGCTGAAATAGCCCATGTGAACAAGATTACTTACTATGATGCTTCTTTTATCTCGCTTGCAATTATGCTAAAAGCAGATTTAGTCACGGCTAATCCAAAACACCAGAAAAAGAAAATCAAAGGTCTCAAAGTAATTTCTCTGAAAGACTATCGTTAAAATTTGAATTCCTCTTTATGGGTGGCTAGGGGAAGAATTTATTTTGAACCGATTTGCTATAATCATTTTATTAATAATTATTTTTTAGAAAAATGCTTACATTTGATGACTTTATAAAATTAGAAATGAGAATTGGCACGGTTATTGAAGCAGAGCGAGTCCAAGGGACCGATAAATTAATTAAGGTTATGGTTGATATGGGAGATGAGAAACGGCAAGTGGTTGCGGGTTTTGGACACATCCACAGACCTGAAGACCTGATCGGAAAGCAGATTCCCGTTGCGGTGAATATTGAAAAGGCTGTTATTCGAGGAGTTGAAAGCAATGGAGTTTTTATTGCTCTCGGTGATGAACGAGCCACTCTTCTTGTTCCTCAACAAAAAGTTCCAAATGGAACAAAATTAAAATAAAGTCAAATGTACCCATGTTTTCATGGGGTGACCGACGGGAGCGGGAAACCTGCTTAAAGCAAGATATTTTGAGCCTGATGAGAAGAAATAATTTTTGTAGTTTTCCATGTTTTCAGAGGAAACAGGTCGCTGGCAGGAATTCCACCAAACAAAATCCCAGAAAGGACAACATTAGTATCAATAACTACTTTATGCATGTTTAATCAGTTCATAAGCTTCCTCTTCCCCTATAGAGTCAATGTTTCTTTTTTGTTTTTTCAACCAGGTAGAGAAATATTTTCTTCCCCTCTTGGCAAGATCTTGCATATCAATATGAGTTTGGACCGATTGAGTAGTCTTCACATAAAGCTCAGACAAAGCTACTTTTAAAATTTCCGGCTCACTCAAAGGAGGATATTTTAATTTAAGGACATCAAATACTTGACGAACTTCGGGCGTTATAGTAAGTCTAATAGTGCTCATAAAAGACATTATAAGGCTTTTATAGCCATTTGTCAATGCCTATTTGCTTCATGCCTATTTGCTTCATTCTCGATGCCGTGCGTGTGGTAAAATAGAGGTTGATTGGCTGGTGATCGTAGCTCCCACCTACGCTTAGGCTTCGGTGGGCAAGGCAACCTTGATAAAAAGTTAAAACATGGTTGGTGATCGTAGCTCAACCTGGTTAGAGCGTCGCCCTGTGGAGGCGAATGTTGCGGGTTCAACTCCCGTCGGTCACCCACAACGGGGTATGAGTACCCGAAAACTGCTTGATTAGGTTGAAAGGATAACCTAATTTAGTGGTTCGAAATCCAGGATATTCATAAATGATCTTTTCAGGGTAAATCGAACCAGTAAGCAATTTGCGCTCCTGTAACGTACCTTCTTGCCATGCTTTTCCGACATTCCAGAGGAAGTTATTCATAAAATTGATCAGAATATCTATGTCCACTTCCTGAAGTTTTGCTTCACTTTTGATTGTTTTTTTAACAAGTACCTGGTCTTCTATCATCTGAAGCTGTTCTTGAAACATTTCGTCAGAATAAATCCCTTGTAAATGCTTTTGGCCTAATCTTCTTCTCACCTCATGGAGTGCTTCTATTTCCTGATCGACTGATTTTTGTTGAATAGCCAAATGCGAATATCTTCCTTCCCATTTCTCCTTCACCATTTCAGAGAATAAAGCGACCAGTTCCTTTTTGGGTTCTGTTTGACTCACAAATTGTAGATATTCGCTTTCAAAGTTTTCTTTATTGATTGCAGGACTGTAATGCTCACCACTACTGCAATAATAATATGGATACGTTAAGCCATTTCTCTTTCTTGTAATTGCACCAGTAAATAGTTTACCGCACTTACCACACAATACCTGACCTCGTAATGGAAATATCGGGTTTTGTCGTTGATATTTGATACCGGCCGTACGAGATCGTCCATCAAGTATCCCTTGCACTCGATAAAACATGTCTTCATCAATCATTGGAACATGATTACCCACCTTATCAATACCAAACTTTTTACTGACTACATACCCAGCGTAAAATTTGTCTCGAAAGATTCTATGCGTTTGCTGACTTCGTGTAATAGGAATAAGTCTATTCTTGTATTTTATTTTTACGTTCAGTTTTTGCATTATTGGAATGATGGTATCCAGCGTATAGATTCCCGTGTCCATTTCTTCCCATGCTTTCTTAACACTTTCAAATTGATCGGGAGCGGGCTCAATAATTTGCTTATCGTCCCTTGTAACGTTGAGATACCCTACTGTTGCCTTGCCATTTGCCCAGCCAGCTTCTAGACGCTTGCGCATACCGTCCTTCGAGCGAAGACCTTTGGTGGCGTTATCCAGCTTGGCACTGGCTGCAAGTAGAGTTTCTAGAAATTCTCCTGTTGGAGTATCTTCAACTGGTTCTGTTACCGAAATAATTCGTATACTATATTGTGCTAGTTTTCGTTTAATAGCGAGAAAATCGTAGGTATCACGTGATATACGATCTATTTTGTATATAAATACGGCTGAGATTTGCTTTTGATTCGTCCTGCTGTCTTCTAACAACTGAAGCAGTTCTGGTCTATTAAGTGTTTTAGCGCTTACACCTTCTTCTCTATAAATTTTGACAATCTCATATCCCTGTCGTAGTGATTCACGTAGGCAATAATCTTTTTGGTTATCGAGGCTAAAGTTCGATATTTGCTCCTCTGAGCTTACTCTTAGGTAAGCGTATGCCTTCTTCATCATGGTTTTATCATACAATGTTTTGTTTATCATTGCTAAGTTTGTTTATACTTTTAAATTTATATTGTCTTTCAAATTGTTGCAAACCAACCTCAATAATGCCATTGAAGCAATCAATAATCGCTTGAACTTCATTCTCTGATAAGTTTTTTACCTCTTCGCCTAATAATTCTCTTGCTCTTTGGATAGTCATAATCTTTCTTCCTTACATAAGGAAACTAATTGGACTGCTATAACAAGCTATTTTGAGTCGCTTCCTGATTTCCTAAAGGTTGGGTGTTGGGAATCGGGAAAGGTGTTTCTTGTTCCCTTTGGGTTTCAAGTAAGAAATAATATGCTTCTTTCTCTATGATTACGGAGCCAAGAAGATTGGCATTGCGCTTTCGGATAGCGAAGGAAAGATA
>CAYINK010000063.1:2387-6135 GCA_964364765.1 uncultured Gammaproteobacteria bacterium | reverse complement strand
TTTCTGACGCCTTTTGCTCTTTTTATGGGGCAAGCATATATAGAAGTTCAAAGTTCAAAACTAAAAGTTCAAAATTTATCAAATCAATTGACGCAAAAACAGGAGGAGACGTTTCTTTTTTTATCACTCATGCTGAAGAATCATCTGAAAAGTATCAAGAATGCCATTGATAATTTTATGGGCGATCATGAGCTCCATGAAATAAAAAAACATGTCCGTAATATGGAGAGTTTGATTGAGAAATTCGAAAAGGAGACATGAGAGATATAATTATTATAACGGTTATAACCATTATAACGGTTATACTCGCGCCACCTGCGATCCATGCAATCAACATGAACTCCAACCAATACCGCATCCAGTTTGGAAATATCAATATGGGGGGGCAAAAGATGACTGACCCGGTTGATAGCACCTACAATCTTTCTGCAAGCTTGGGACAGACGGCGGCCGGACAGTTTGAATCTGCAGGTTACATCGTGAAGGCGGGATTTCAGTATATATACTCAAAAATACCTTTTACTTTTTCCTTATCAAGTATCCAAGCCAATCTGGGAACCCTTCTGCCTAGCACCCCATCTACCGCGTCCATAAATTTAAGCGTATCGTTTGGAGGAGCGGGACAGTATGTAGTAACCGCCGCCGAAACAACGCAACTTAAAAATTTTACCAATAACCCCATTCCTAATACCGTCTGTGATGGAGGAATAAATACCTGTACTACATCGTTAGCTAAAACATGGACGAGTGCTTCGGCGTATGGGTTTGGGTATAATATGACGGGGAGCGATATTCCCGCAGACTTTATCAACTCAACCTACTACCGACCTTTTGCAGATCTTTCAGCTCCTGAAAACCCCGCAACCGTGATGACAAGTGTGGATGTAACTCAAAATCTCACCCCCACTCCCAATCCTACCCTCACCTCAGCGCCTTTACTTACCGGTACCCCACGGAACACAACCCATCAATCAACCATGACCTTTAAAGCAAATATTTCTCCATTGCAGGCGGCGGGGAGTTACTTTACCGTTATTCATTTTGTGGCTACTCCGAGTTTTTAATATGAGAAAAATTATAACAATTATAATCGTTATAATTATTATAACTGTTATAACTAAGCCTGTCTCTGCTCAGCAAATAACCCTTTCCATGTCTCCTCCCATTGTGGAGATATTGGTCAAGCCGGGTAAGACGCTCCTCATCGGTTATACCGTACAGAATCTAGGCGACCCCACAGCTCTTTCGGTCAAAATTCGAACTTTTTCTCCTCAGGGTGATTATGGAGAAATGCATATCGATCCCGAACTTATCTCTCCCATCCGTTTTTCGCTTGATAATACGGATATGCAGTTTGAACAACCCCTTTTCATGAAGACGCGTGATACCGTGCAGGCCTTAGTCCGTATCAGGGTGCCGGAAGGGACGCCTGAAGGAGATTATTACTTTACGGTCATGGCTGAGACGGAACCCGCACCCCAAATCGGAGGGAGCTCCACATCGGTTGCAAAGGCAACTATTGGATCCAATCTTTTGCTGACGGTCACAAAATCCGGAAGAGTCGAAGTGAAGGGGCGTATTGCACTTTTTCAAATAACTCCCGACTTTACATTCCGTATGTTTGGACGGGAATACCAGGTGGTCGAAAGCGGGAGGAAAATACCCGTTGACCTGGTGGTCCAAAATCTTGGGAAAAATCTTATTAAGCCACAAGGAGAAGTAGTCCTTCGTGGACCCTTGGGCCAAAAAACTTCGTATTCGCTCTTTTCTCAAAATGTCCTCGCTGACTCTTCACGGCTTCTCCGAACATTAGAAAATAGTGAATCCCCTGTTTCACACACTGTCAATATGTCCGGATATTTTATGGGGATATATACATTAGCGGCGAACGTGAACTTTGGAGAAGGTACTCCGCAACTATATGCAAATACATTCTTCATCGGTTTACCCATCCGGTTTGGGATAGCGATGATCGTGGTCATGTTAATATCACTCCTTATTATCGTCTCCAAACGAAAAGGAAAGAAAGATTAGTGTCTTACATGTCATTGCGAGCGGAGCGAAGCAATCTATATATTATTTTAGATTGCCACGTCGTCCTCCGATTCGGAGGACTCCTCGCAATGACAGCAAAACACATAGTCTCGTTTAATAAAAGAGTAATATTGATAATTTTACGTTGATATGACAGTCTAAAACCTTCATTTTGTAGCATATACGCCCTGGACAACTCGTAAGTGTCCTAAGATACTTAAGTTACTTAAGGTTCTTAAGTAACTTATGAACGGATTTATCGAGTCATTCTTACCTTTTCTCCGCAGATTTGCCGTGGAATCAATCCTTTTGGGGGTTGCTTTTATCTTGACCCTCGTCTCAATCACAATATATGTATATAATAGTCAGGAAAAGCAAGAAGAAGCTCCTATCACAAAAAATTATGTATCCGTCCGTGAAAATAAAGGATCCTTTATGGTCGAAGTTTCGGGGGCAGTCAACGCACCCGGAGTTTTTGAGACGACAGTTGGCAGTCGGTTGAAAGACGCCATTGCGCTCGCAGGAGGAATATCCGAGACTGCCGACCGTGAATTTTTCTCCCGCAACTTTAATCTTTCTCGGTATCTTACAGACCAGGAAAAAATATACGTTCCCAGCTATCAGGAAGTGATAAATGATGTGTTTGCCTCCCGCAAGCAACTTTTGGACTATACTGCTCCTCAAAATATTCCCCTTCCTCCGATGGAAACCGCAAGTCAAGAGGTAATAAATATAAATTTGGCAACTGTTGAAGAACTCGATACTCTTCCCGGCGTGGGCGCGGCAATTGCCACAAAAATAATCCAAGGACGTCCTTATGCCACGCTCGATGAACTGGTGAGCAAAAAAGTGGTAAATAAGGGGGTGTTTGAGCAAATTAAAAATTTTATCAGTCTTTAATGAAGATAACTCTTTTTTTGCGAGTTTGGGGTGACTTGGGGTCCCCAATTGAGCTAAAAAAAGATGTTATCGAAATTTTTTACGCATGAACCCCTCATTTTTTACCTCCGCCATAAACTCATACCTCCCCGACCCCCAAGCCGCGCTTTTAAACGGTATCATCTTTGGCATTCCCCTGAGATCTTCAAAGATTTTTTATCAACAATTACAGGTTGTAGGGCTACTTCATCTCGTTGTTCTCTCGGGCATGAATATAACGATACTGGGAAATATCATTGCCATCTTAACGCGCAACTTTCCAAAGAAAATCTCACTCATGCTCTCCCTCGGAGGAATCGTTGCATTCACGTTGTTTGTAGGACCTCAACCGCCCATCGTAAGAGCCGCAATAATGGGAAGTCTCGGACTTATTGCGACTCTGTACGGACGAAAGAAAACGGCATTTATAAGCCTGTTGGTATCGGTCGTATGTATTGCACTTATAAAACCGGATTGGATTACCACTATATCTATGCAGTTATCCGTCGGGGCAACGCTCGGGATTATTCTTTTTGGCACGGGGAACCCAAACGATTCTTCAGTCGTAAAAGATCTTCGCACTTCCCTAGCCGCACAAATTTTCACCGCTCCTTTGATATTCATCTATTTTAAACAGGTTTCTTTGATTTCTCCCCTTGCAAATCTTTTAGTCTCCCCTCTCGTTGCACCTCTTATGATATTTGGGTTTATAACATCTATTCTTGGAAAAATATTCTGGTTTTTAGGCTTACCAACGGCCTATATATGCTATGGATTACTGACGTATATGATTGCG
>CAYINK010000063.1:0-2287 GCA_964364765.1 uncultured Gammaproteobacteria bacterium | reverse complement strand
TTTAGGCTTACCAACGGCCTATATATGCTATGGATTACTGACGTATATGATTGCGATTATTGATGTGCTGTCAAAGGTACCCTATGTTTTTATAAATTTTGCTCATTAATATGGAAGGATATAAATATCTTGCTACGTATATTCTTGCAACCGTCATCCATGATTTGACGATTATATTTTGCACTCGCTATATTGATAAAAAATCACGGACAACCGACCAGATGCAACAAGCGGCGCGTTCGGGAAAACAAAATATTGCCGAAGGATATAGTTTCCAAAGTCTCGAAAGCTATATCAAGCTCCTTGGTGTATCAGTTTGTTCCATTAAAGAGTTAACCATTGATTACGAAGATTACCTGAGACAGCATAATCTAAGTATCTGGTTCAAAAATGATCCTCGTATTAGGATTTTTAGGGATTTTAGGGCTGTTTGGAGATTTCCCAACATCCCCAATACCCCAAACCTCCCAAACAATCCCGAATCTGCCTCTAATATGCTCCTCACTTTTTGTCAGATGGAAACATACATGCTTATTAATCAGATCGACGCTCTTAAAAGAAAATTTTCATTAGAGGGTGGCTTTCGAGAAAATCTCTTCAAAAAAAGATCTGAGTTTCTTAGAAGAAAACGATTATGAATTACTCCCCTATCTCCAAAAAATCTCTCCTCCAGGCGTTTATATTTTCGGCAATGATTGTGTTGGTAGTTTTTATTTTGCAATTTTTTGATACCCGTACGACCGTGGTGTTTTGTGATGTGGGGCAAGGAGACGGTGCTTATATGAGAATTCAAAATAAAATAGATGTCATCATTGACGCAGGTCCTGCAAATAATATGTTTTTGCAATGTCTGGGAAAATATATGCCATTTTATGACCGCACAGTTGAGTATGTATTTCTTTCTCATCCTCAAATAGACCATTATGGCGGGCTTCTGGAAATATTGAAACGATATAAGGTTGATAACTTATTCACGATTCCGTTATCTGGCTCGGGAAAAAATATAAATCAGCTTAAACAACTCGTTAATGAACATCACGTCCGTACTACCATTCCCACAACAGGAAATATATTCTCTGTCTTAGATGCGCGAATATTGGTTCTTTCTCCCTCACAACGAAGACTCAATACATCAACAGCCGACGAAAACGATCTTTCGGTTATTTTAGACGTAACGCTCCCCCACAAACGCTTTCTTTTTACCGGAGATGCGCCTACCCCCATCTTAAACAGCCTCAAATTGCCAAAAAATATTCGTGAAACGATCCTCAAAATCCCCCATCATGGCTCAGCAAAGAGCGCATCCAAGAAATTCTTTGTACTGGCACACCCCACGACTGCAGTGATAAGTGTGGGGAAGAACAATTCGTACGGTCATCCAACTAAGAAGATGTTAGACCTTTTGAAAGCCCTGAAAATTAATATCCGACGGACGGACGTGGAGGGGGATATAGTTTATAAGTTCTAAGTTCAAAATTATAAGTGCAAAGTTACAATTAAAAATTAACAAATTTTAAACTACAATTTTGAACTTTTCACTTTTAACTTTTAACTGAGGAGTATTCCCCTTATTTCCTTGAAGATATTCATCGCCTCAAATCCAATCCACGACTCGCCCATCAGATCAACCGGAAGTCCGGGATCAACTCGAAGGAGGGTGATGTATTCGTCGACCACGTGTTGGAATTTTTCGATTTTATCGCCGTCTTTGGATAAAATCTCATGCCATTTTTTGAAAAGTCCGCGGTATTGCTTGTCCAGAGCGCTCTTTCCCCACACTTTTTCAATGAGAATGTCACGGTTGCCGAAGGAATGGTCAGACTCAAATGCCTGGATATATTGCTCTTCGGCTTTACCGGTGACGAGCGTCTTTAATTGCTTGATAACCGGATGCGGAGTAAGCCAAAAAGACCTATGCCAAGGCCCCAAACCCCAGCCTTGCATCTCGCGACGTAGACGGTCGCGCAGTTCGCGTTTGGCCTCGGGTATCTCATAGGAGATGATGCGCCACTTCATGTCCCATTTGTTTTTGAGGAAACGGAAGAAAGGAAATTCAAAACTTAAGGACTCAAATCCGGAATCAGTAAGTACATATTCTTCATTCTCCGATATTTTTTTAATTGAACCCTCTTTGATGAGGGTGGAAAGGGTTGTCTGAGTTTTCAAATTAGGAGAGTAATCAAATATCTTTTGAGCATTGGCATCGATTTTAACACTCTTAAAATCAACGTCTGACAGTAAAAAGAAGGAAAGTAATATCTTCGTTCGTCGTTCTTTAACTCCCATA
>CAYINK010000062.1:0-6200 GCA_964364765.1 uncultured Gammaproteobacteria bacterium | reverse complement strand
GCAAACCAAAACCACATATAGTTTATGTTTTAAATTTATTTTTTTTTGAAAAAACTATCTTCGCTTAGTCCTGATTGTTTAATAATACTTCTGACAGTTCCCCGCGCAACATCTTTTGAATGATGGGGAATTACCGTAGTTTTATCAGTTTTAAAATTATGGTAGATTCGATGACTTCCGGTTTGTCTTTTGATAATAAAACCATTATTAAGAAGAATCTTTTCTAAATCCCGAGGTCTAAATGATGGCAATTTAACCATGTTTTAATTAAACAAAACTGTTTGCAGGTAGACTAACCTCAATCTTTTTTGAGGTGACGAAATAATCATCGCTATCTGGAGCGGGGATTGGCTTATTAAGCTCAATTAAAGTTTCCACATATAATTGGATAGCTTTTTTAACATTGGAGGATGCCTCATCAACAGTTTTTCCAAAGTCAGAGACACCCAATGAAGGAACATAGGCTACATAAAGAAAGCCTTTGTTCTGTTCCTCCTTTTCGATGATGATTCGATAGTTTAAAATAGTTGTTTCCATATGATCAAATTATATCATTTTTTTCTTCAAGCGTTGTTTATGCCTTAAACTTCAGATATGCCTCAATTATTTCATCCAAATCCCCATCAAGAATTTTGTTGACATTTGTTTCTTCAAAGTCGGTGCGGAGATCTTTTATTAACTTATAGGGATGGAGGACATAAGAGCGAATCTGCATACCCCACGAGGCCATTTTGTCATTTTTAAATCCCGCAATAGCCTTTTGTCTTTTTACCTCTTCGATAGCCCACAATTTAGACCGCAGGATTTTCAGCGCATTTTCCCTGTTCTGCCCCTGGGATCTTTCCGTCTGACAGGACACGGTGACTTGAGATGGCTTATGAGTCAAACGCACCGCGGTCGAAACTTTATTCACATTTTGTCCTCCCTTGCCTCCGCTCCGGTAGAATTGCCATTCAAGATCTTCCTCTCTTATTTCAACTGCCTGATCCTCGACAACCGGCAATACTTCGACAAGAGAAAAAGATGTCTGGCGAAGTTTATCCGCGTTGAAAGGGGACTGGCGGACAAGTCTGTGTACCCCTGCCTCGGCTTTGAGATATCCATAAGCAAATTGTCCGTGTATGTTTAACATAATACTTTTTATTCCCGCCTCTTCCCCGTCTATGCGGTCAACTTCTTCCCACCACCAACCCTTGAGTTCACAGTAGCGGGTATACATGCGGAAAAGCATATCAGACCAGTCCATAGCCTCAGTACCCCCTTGGCCCGCGTGTATGGAGAAAACCGCGTCACTTTTATCATACGGCCCGGATAGAAAAAGAAGCATCTCATATTGTTTTATCAGTTTTTCAGCCTCTTTATATTCTTGCTCTTCCATGAGAAAGGGCATCATTTCAAGATCTTCAACCTCTTTTTTTAAGAGGGTAATTTTCTTGAGGGTATCGCCGGCGGCTTTTGCGTCCTGCCAAAAAGAGGCGTCGTATGTCTTTTTTTCAAGGTCGGAAAGGAGGATTCTTTTATTTGCAAGACCGGCCTTTTCAAGTATATTGGCAAGCTTACGGGTCAGTTCGTCTTTGAGTTCTTCCATGGCCTATTATACTAAAAAAACTCAGGTTTAAAAAAAGTTTTTTCAGTATCCACCCATCTAATCCACTTTCTCGCACTATCGTGCTACAAACTGGAGTAAGATGGATATATATCAAAAGAAGACTATTTAAAATCCTGGCCGACTATGATGACCACATCAGGTAGTTCTTCTTCACCCAAATCTTCACTTACGCTAGGTTGTTGAGTATAGTCTTTGAGATCCGCAAGGATATAATTCGCGGCTTCTTTTTTAGACTTTTTGACCTGTATCTCCGTAATTTGATAATCAAAATTATCCGCATTCCCCGTGACTATTTCCAGATATTTTTTTTCTTTCAGAACATCTTTGACTACTGAAGCTTTACCCCGTGTACCGGAACCATTCAGTATTTTAATCTTCAACTCTTCACGGGTGAAGGCGGGGGTCGAAGTGGGAGAGGGCGGTTCAACTGTTGGAATAATTTTTTGCTCGGGCGGTTTTTGAAAGTTAGGCAAAGACAAGCGGATATTTGTTTTTCCCACGAGAGAAAATAATCCGAATGATACGATAAATGACGCAACAAAAAGAAGTATTTCCTTCGGGATACCGACCGAGGGAAGGTTAGGGAGTTTGAACTGAGGTCGTGCTTTGAAAGGCTCACTTGACAATGTATCCGTTGCATAAGTACGTCTCAAAGGAGAAAAGTCTTTATTCTCAACGGAAAAGATAAATGCCCCCAAACACACATCAAACTCCAACAGGGAAAGAGGTTTGCCGTCTGAGGGTAAAAGCATCTTCACATATTCATCGTAGAACTGCAGAATAATCTTTTTGAGCGGGTTCGTCCACATGCCCGCCTCTTTGGTAAAAGTATCCTGCCGGATGGTCTCGGAAACCGGTCCCGAGAGGATGAGGCGGTTTATTTTCCTGCTCTTTTTTTCAAGTTCCTCCCCCCGCGCCTTCAATATCTGCTCAATTTTTTTAGCCCCTCCTAATTTATACTCATTTTTTTCTTCCTCCAGAAGTCCGAAGGAATCAAACAGGTAGGTAAAAAAATAGTCTTTTTCATATTTGCCGTACAGAATATTTTCAACCTTTCCGACCCGCAATGTTTTCTCAAATAATTTAAAAAAGGCAAGAGTCTCGGGGAGAAATGCCTGCACTTCCAAATCAAGAAGTTTTACCGTTTCCTGAAATTTTGTCGCGACTGAGGCTTCGATAGCAAAAAGACTGATATATTTCTGAGGCCCATTTTCAATAAAAAAATAATCATAATACAAGGCGCCGGTATTTTGGGCAAACGTTGTTCTTAACTTATCTTTGACAAATGAATCGATAGCAGGGGTTGCAATATCGTTTGGAACTTCAGTACGTAAAAAATGAAACGCTTCCTGAGGAAGGATGAGATATACATGCTTGTCTTTCACCGAAGGGGTATTTTGGAGAATCTCTTTTATTGCGGAGGCAAGTATGTCAACATTGGCAACTGCTCCGTTTTTTAGCAGATCCACCTGGAATTTTTTTTCATACGACTCAACCGAATACTGTCCGAAGAGTGATTTTTTTGCCGATAAAAGTTTAACCTGATTTTTATCAATATAGAGATAGATCATACCTAATTACATGATAGAAGCCTTGAAACAAAAATACAAGGGCTTTTTGGTACAATTAAGCCACATGAATAATCTAAATGAAGAAATCAAGAAAAAAGTAGACATCATCGAATTCATCGGATCCTATATGACTCTGAAAAAAGCAGGGCGCAATTTTAAAGGCAACTGTCCCTTCCATCAGGAAAAAACCCCGTCATTTGTGGTGTCGCCCGAGCGGCAGATCTGGCACTGTTTCGGCAGTTGCGGTGACGGAGGGGATGTCATCAAATTTCTCATGAAGTGGGATAATATCACCTATCTTGAGGCGATAAAGGAATTTGCTGAAAAATTGGGTCTTCCTATGGAGGAGTACAATCTTCAAGATACGAATGTCAAACTCCGCGAACGGCTCTTTTCAGCAAATCGGCACGCCGCAAACTTTTATTCATACATGCTTTCAAAAAGTCCGTATGGCGAAAAAGCCCGGGAGTATTTGGAAAAAAGGGGCATCCGCAAGGAGATTGCCCACACGTTTGAGTTGGGTTACGCTCCCTCGTCATGGGACTCTTTACTTCGCTATATGGAAAGTAAAAAGTTCACGCAAAAGGAACTTATTGAGGCAGGCCTGGTACTTCGGAGTGAAAAAGGATCGGTGTATGACCGGTTCCGCGGGCGGCTCATGTTCCCCCTGAAGGACGTGAAAGAAAACATCGTGGGGTTCTCCGGACGCTCTTTAAATCCCGATGAAAAAACCGCAAAATATGTCAACACCCCCGAGACGTTCATCTACCATAAACGAGAAACGCTTTTCGGCATCCACATCGCAAAAGAAGCAGTGAAAAAAGAAAAGTGTATCATTCTGGTTGAAGGGGAATTTGACATGATTACCCCGTATCAATACGGAATAGAGAATATAGTTGCAATTAAAGGCTCGGCCGTAACCCGAGAACAGCTCATGCTCATCAAACGATATACCAACCGTGTGTACCTTGCCCTTGATGCGGATGCGGCGGGTGAGGAGGCTATAAAGCGGGGTATTGAGGAGGCGGAACACTTGGAATTTGAACTCGGGGTTATCGTGTTTGATTTTGCAAAAGATCCGGATGAGGCAGTGCGGGCTGATCCGGTAAAGTTTAAGAAGGCCGTAAGTTCGCCCATTCCCGTCTATGATTACGTCATTGATTTTTACCGGAAAAAATTTCCCGAAGATGATGCCTTCAGCAAAAAAAACATCGGGGAGGCAGTTGCCCCCTTTTTTACCTATATCAATAACCCCATCGTTGAGTCCCATTACATAAAAAAACTGGCCTCCCTTTTGGAAGTAAGCGAAGAGAGTATCAGATCACTTTTGAGAAAGAAAAGCTACAAAAAAGTAAGCAGTACCGCAAACTTCAAAAAAATACATGTGTCTCAAGCAAACAGAGAAGATGTAGTTCAAAAGTATTTCCTCAGTTCACTGCTCCAATATGAAGCAAAGAAGATGCTCTTGGATAAACTCACTCCTCTCCTCTCTCCTGACGATTTTTCATTCCCCGCTTACCAAAAACTATATCAGCAGATATATGAGAAAAGAGATATATTCGAACTATCTGACATAAATACATTTGCCTCGTCTCTTCCCAATGAGCTTAAAACATTATTTGACGAGTTGTACCTTTACGCTTCGGCAGATGTTGAGATAAGCGTGCGAAATATAGATCAGCTTGCGTATGAAATCAAAGAGAGGGCTTTAAAACGGAAAATACAGACCGGGCTCGGTCAGGAATCAAGCCAGATGAATGAAGATACGCTCTCAAGACTGAGTAAAGAATTAAAAGAGCTGGAAAAAAGGGCACTCAACGTATAGAATACCATATGGCAAACATGATCAAGCAGAAGTTTCCTAAGTCATTCAAAGACCTTCTATTACAGGGTGAAGAGGACGGGTTTGTCGTACAGGATGACATATTTTTGGTCTGTTCCGAGCCTGAAAAGCACATAGAGGAGATAGATGAGTTCTTCAACCAAGCCTTGAAAAAGGGAGTGGATATCTACGAAACCATCTCCACCCGCGAGGATGAGGAAGTCCATAAGACAGCCGAGGAAGTTGAAAAAGAGCTGGAGCAACTCATCGGCGTCAAACACGGCGAGTCCCTTGACCCCATAAAAAAATACTTAAAAGAAATAGGCAAGACACCCCTTCTTGTATTTGAAGACGAAATCAAACTGGCAAAAGCGTATGAAAAAAAAGATGAAGACGCCAAGGAAAAACTCATCAAAGCTAATCTTCGCCTGGTCGTATCCATTGCAAAGAAATACCTCGGCCGCCGTCTTTCATTTCTTGACCTCATCCAAGAGGGAAATAAAGGTTTAATCCGGGGAGTTGAAAAATATAACTGGAGGAGAGGATATAAGTTTTCAACGTATGCCACCTGGTGGATTCGTCAGGCTATCACGCGCGCAATCGCAGATCAGTCGCGCACCATCCGTATTCCCGTCCATATGGTTGACCAGATAAATCGTTTTTACAAAACACAACGAAAATTGACACAAAAATTAGGGCGTGAGCCATCAGTTAAGGAAACGGCAAAAGAGATGCAAGTGACACCTGAAGAGATAGAAAATCTCATGAAGATCTCCCAGCAACCCAAATCCCTATCCACTCCAGTGGGGGATGATAAGGAGGCAACTCTTGAGCAGTTTGTCAGCGACCAATCACAACCGACCCTTTATGATAAAGTATCAAGGGAACTTTTGAAGGAAGCGCTCAACAAAGTACTCGAAACTCTCTCCCCCCGCGAAAAAAAAGTCCTCATCATGCGGTTTGGACTGGATGACGGAAAATCAAAGACACTCGAGGAAGTAGGAAAAGAATTTAAGGTAACCCGTGAACGCATTCGGCAGATTGAGGCCAAAGCTATCCGCAAATTAAAGCATCCCACCCGCGCCCGCAAGCTGAAGGACTTCTTGGAGTAAAAGTTAAAAGGATAAGAAAAAAGCACTTTACATTCGTCTCATATTCGTCTATAATGTGTCTATGTTTCATCCAAAATACACCATAA
>CAYINK010000061.1:0-6220 GCA_964364765.1 uncultured Gammaproteobacteria bacterium | reverse complement strand
TATCAAAATAAAGGTATTGGCACGGCTTTGATAAAGCAGTGGCTTGAACTTGCAACTTCACAAGGATGCCACAAGGCAGAGCTTGCGGCGGTCACTTCAGCCAAGCATTTTTACGAGAAAGCTGGGCTTGAATTGGAGGGATTGAGAAAACTTTCTTATTTTGGGATTGATCAATATATTTTTGGGAAAGTATTGGGAAAAGCTAACGATTCCTCAATTATCTCGTAACCTGAAAACTTTTTACCTGTGTTAACAAAGCCTTCGCCTCTGCATTCTCCTCAAAATGTTTTCTCACCGGTTGGAGTAACTGATCGAGATACTTCACGACCGATACTTTTAAGTCTTGCGGGTGAAGTTCTTTTTTTGCGAATGTTTCTTCCAGTTCTTTATATGTTTTAAACTTGAGAGTCCTTCCCCATTTTTCCGGCCTTTCAACCACAAACTCAGTGATGTTCAAACGGTCGAATGATTCAAAAATAATATATTTACAGTATTCGAGGATGGGATTCTCTTTCGTGTCCCCTTCCAAACAATACGCTTTATTTATTTTTCTTTGAATATCTTCGGTCGTATCGGTCATAAAAATCGCGCTGTCTGGGTTGGATTTTGACATTTTCCGCTCAATTGTACGGGTAATAGCGCTTTCTGCCGCCCCACTTTTAACCTCGTAGGTTAAAACTGGCGCTTTGGAAAGGCCCATAAGCATGTGATGTGACACGACTACCGGTTTCCAGAAGCCGAGTAAAGGGCCAACTTCACGAGCGAGCATGTTTACTTTGCGTTGATCCATACCTAGTTGGGTGATATTTGCCTTCAACATAAAAATATCCGCCACCTGCATACAGGAATAGATGATGTGAGCGCCCGTCAACTTTTCAAGCGACTCTTCGCGTCCCATCATTTCCGCCGTCCGTACAAAACGTTTGAGCGCGTTGGACTTGCCTACCTGAAGAACTAATTTCCAGTAGTCAGGATTTTTTGCCATATCAGATGCCCAGAGAAATTCCACTTTGGAAAGATCCATACCGGATGCACGCCACACTTCGATAAAGTATTTTCCCACCGTTTTAATCTTCTCTAAATCACCGCCCATCTTATTATTCGCCATCGCATGCCAGTCGGCCACCCACATGCGGAACTTCACGCCCGCCTTGATCATTTTGTTTACATTGATAGCGCGGACCAAACCTTGGGCAATATGGATCTGCCCACTTGGTTCAAAACCATCATAGGCGGTGAGCTCCTGCCCGCTTTCCAGTAATTTTTTTAATTCCTCCCCCCCGATTATTTCTTCTCCCACTTGGTTAATAAGATCGAGTCTGTCTTGAGTGTTCATATGTGTTTATTATAGATAAAACTTTTAATTAATAAAGCCATTATTTATTTCCTTCAAAGCTTTTAACAAAATTTGATTGCTTTGTCTATCTCGCAACGTAATTCTCACAAAGTTTTTATTTTTGATTCCAATCGTCTGATTTAGGTCAGTGACTAATATGCCTTTTTTTAATAAAATTTTAAATAAATTAAATCGTCTCATTGGTTTTAATAAAATAAAGTTTGTTTTAGATTTGGAAGCTAGTTTAATATGCTTTAATTTTCCAATTTGATCTTCAAAAAATATTCGTTCCTGAAAAAACCTTATTGCCTCCTCTACTCTTACCTTCCCTACTAACAACGATTGAAGTAATTGTTCAACGATAAATAAACTGGGTCCTGCAATATTAAAAGGAAGCTTCCTCTTTTCTATCATACAAATTTTATCCTTGTTGGAAATAGCAAAACCAAACCTTAACCCGGGTAAACCAAATGTTTTAGAAAAACTTGAGAGGATGACAAGATTTGGATATTGCACTATCAGTTGTGAGAGTTCCTTTAGCTCTTTGGTAAAACCATTCAATACTTTATCTAAGACAACAATCTTCCCCAATTTTATTATTTCCAATAAAATTGATTGAGGAATATCAATGCCTGTTGGATTGTTAGGGCTTGCTAACCAAATCAATTTTACTTTTTTATCCTTGGCCCTCCTTAAAAAATTTTGTATAATCGAATCACTCCATTCAAAACCATTTTTTTCATTTAATCTAATCGTAATAACCTCAGCTTCAGCTCGTTTGGACGACTCAATAAATCGAAAAAATGATGGAGAAACCGTTAAAATTGTATCTTTTGGTTTAGTAAAAATCTGGGGAATTATTTCAATTAACTCATCGCTCCCATTTCCGATTGCGATATTGTTTTCCTTCACATGGAGCCAGCGGGATAATAATTTTTTAACGCTCGTTATTTTTTCATCTGGGTAATGAATAACGTCAGAAATAGCAATTTTCATAAACCAGTTCGCTATCTCTTCTTTAAACCAACAGGTACCTTCGGTCAAATCAAAACGAACAAAATTGTCTGGATTTTCTACTTGATGAGTATAATTTCCCGTATTATTTTTCATAGGGAGAAATGGACTAAATTAACTATTAAAGGAACGATAAAAACTGCAGGAATTAAATTAATTGTTTTTATTTCTTTATTTATTTTCATCATATTTAAGCCTATTGCTATGAGAAGTAGTCCTCCGACTGCGGTCATTTCGGTTACTAAAACTACAGTAAATAGGTTTTTCATAAATCCAGCTAATATAACGAGAAGTGATTCGATAATGAGTATGGTAATACTTCCAAAAATAACTCCTTTACCAAGAGATGCGGCCAAAGGAATAGCGGTAACCCCATCAAGAATTCCCTTTAGGATTAAGGTTTTATTATTACCTGTCAGACCGACCTCTATTGAGCCAAATATCGTCATTGGCCCACCGCAGAATAGTAAACTAGCAGTTATACACGCCTGAACAATGTCTTTATGATTTGAAGAAAAAGAAATTTTCTTGATTAATTTTGTTGCATTACTAGTGAGCAATTCATCAAGCTTTAATAACTCACCTAATGTTGCTCCAATCAACATACTAAACAAAGAAACCATAAAGTTTTGAGTTCCTAATGCCATTTTTATTCCCAATACAACAACTATTAAACCCAATACATGAATAAGGGTATTTTGAAGCTGGATAGGAATTCTCCTACCCAGCTTCAACCCTATGAGACTCCCTATAAGAACTATAATGGTATTAAATAGTACTCCTAACATCGTTAGTACGACATTGCAAATGATTTTAATCCAAACACGCATAAAAGTGCATTTTGACGACTAAATCCTATACCTTCCACCAATTTCACCTGTTTAGCAACTTTGTCCGAAGGAGTTAATCCTGTTTTAACTCTGTCTCTCAAAATATCCATAAACCCATGGATACTATCATCAACCCCTTCTGATAACAACGCCTCCTCTGCGCGGTCTATTTCAATCCCTAATAGTTCTTGAAATGGTTTAATTCCGTGAGTCATAGCTAATGCACGGTTCTCCCGGACTTGATCAATGGGTAACAACTCTTCATTATGTATCTTTGACCACTCCAATCTTCCCAGGTAAAAAAGCATTACTGCTAAATCTTCTTCAACCGAAGGCTGGATTGAAACGGGTCTAAATTCGACTACAAGAGTATCGTCCCCAATTACTTTAATTCGCGTATCTTGCCAAAATAGACCAATACCAATGGGTAAAGCATGATCGGGATCGTTTAAGATGAATGGATGTTGACTTATTCGATCAAAGTAATCGGCCATGTCTTTAAAGTAACGGTCGGGAAGCCCAACTCGTAAGGCTTTTCCAGCCTTTCTTTGATCATCATCTCTTACATCATGACTTGTCTCCCAAGCGGTCATACGAACATCTGCCATACCTGTATCTGTTCCATCCAAAAACCGAGCATTTCCAGATAATGCCACTATAAGAGGTCCTATCATCATAGATCTATTAGTGAGATCGATCGCATCTATAAAATTTTTGGCTTGTATATTACATTGCAGGCTACTGAGCAATGAAACAACAGCCGCATCTCCCACATCAACCTTCTCTTCATGACCGATGAGAGTATCTTTTCTTACCCTATGCTGATTATGATGATCTGGTACTAATTCATACTTTTTTTTATTGGTTCTTTTTATCTCCGGTATGGAAATAAAGGGATTGGTACCACTTCGTAATACATTCACCTCTAGTTGGTTAGCAGATTTAACGATGAACCTATTTCTATCTTCTGCCTGCTGTACGAGCATATTTAACCCCCCTTTCTCATCTATCCGTATTGGTTCGGTGCGCCATTCTATTTGTGAGGCCCCAAGTTCTTGAGCCGAAAATGGATGGTGAAAAACGATTGCATCCCTCACTTGTTCGCTAACCTGTTCACCATTTCCCCCAACTAAGGCCGCCTCCATTTCGAGACCAACTCGTAAACAAGGAGGTTTCATAAATCTCGCCTCATTGGTGAGAACAGTTTTTGATTGTGAGAGGAACGCTTCCTTCATCGCAAGCTCATTTTTTGCTATTTCTACTCCGTTACTCATACTTAAAAAAATTAAATTAATAAAACTAAAAAACCCTCCGATTCGGAGGGTTGGTTTGTTGGTTAAAGCCAAACAATATTACCCTCCGTACAAGAGTTGATAATAGTAGAAACTGGATTGTTTGATTATTTGTGATTTGTTCATGATGTTATATTGATGTTTTCGCCGTTTACTCTCAACCTTATCCGCCTTCATTCATGTTCAGCTCGTGGTCTACGTCCACGCAGCTGAATATTCATTTCGGACGGATTATTTGCCGTAATCTAAAGCTACGCTTTAGAAACGGCAACTAAAAAAAATCCCGCCTGTTGGCGGGGTTATGCATACAGCAAAATACCTCCCGCCTACGGCTGGAGATAATAATATTTTGCTGACACGATATTTTTCATAAGAATTCATTATACACCGTCTCTTTCCAAAACACAAATGCAATATTTTTACCACTTTTAAACGGCCGTTGTAAAGTGGTTACATAAATAATGTTCTACCCTTGATTTTGTCAATATCCTCATCCATAATGAACTAAAGATGATAAATCCCACTCCAGAAATAATAGCAGGATCCTACGTCAAAGATTATGAAACTCTCGCGCGTGAAGTTGCCCAAAATCCCGAGGAGTTTTGGGGAAAGATAGCTCAGGAATTGAATTGGTACAAACCCTGGGACAAAGTCCTCGACTGGCAGTACCCCTATGCACACTGGTTTACAGGAGGGCAGTGCAATATCGTCCACAACGCCCTCGACCGCCACCTTTTGACTCCGGTGAAAGATAAAGTTGCCCTCATCTGGGAAGGCCAAAACGGATTGGTTCGAAAGTTTACCTACTCACAGCTCAATGATGAGGTTTCACGCTTTGCAAACGGGTTAAAATCAATCGGGGTAAAAAAGGGAGACCACGTCTCAATCTATCTCCCTCGGATTCCTGAACAAAACATTGCCATGCTCGCCTGCGCGAAGATAGGTGCTGTGCACTCAGTCGTATTCTCCGGATTCTCTGTCGAAGCTCTGAAAAGTCGCGTGATCGACGCGGAATCTCAATATCTCATCACCACAGACTGTTATCCCTACAAAGAAAAAGTAATTGACTGCAAGATAAAAGCTGATGAAGCCGTAAAAGAATTGCCACAAGTGAAAAAAATGATTGTGGTCAAGCATACGGACGTGACCATAACCGCTCCACCATGCACGATGCAACCCGGACGTGACATATGGTGGTATGATCTCACTCACTCTCAAAACACCGTATGTAAGACTGAGGTCATGGAAGCAATCGATCCACTTTTTATCCTCTATACCTCAGGAAGCACCGGCAAGCCAAAAGGAGTAATCCACTCCCACGGTGGATACATGGTGGGGATTTATCTCACACTGAAATGGGTTTTTAACTTGCAACCTGATGATATCTATTTTTGTACAGCTGATGCGGGTTGGATCACCGGGCATAGTTATATCGTCTATTCCCCTCTCATAAACGGCGTCACTACGTTCGTGTATGAAAGTGTTCCCGACTACCCCGACCCGGGGAAATGGTGGTCTTTAGTTGAAAAATATAAAGTTACAAAATTTTATACTGCTCCCACTGCCGTGCGTGCGCTCATGCGTATGGGGGGCCAATGGCCACAGAAATATAACCTCACTTCTCTTAAAATACTGGGAAGTGTGGGTGAGCCTATTAATCCTGAGGCATGGCTGTGGTACTATGAATTTGTGGGCGGAAAAAGATGCCCAATAATGGATACCTGGTGGCAGACGGAGACGGGGATGTT
>CAYINK010000060.1:0-6239 GCA_964364765.1 uncultured Gammaproteobacteria bacterium | reverse complement strand
AACTAGTTCTTGAGGCTGAGAAATGATGAAAATGAGGAAAGTGGGAAAGTCAGGTTCTATCTTCATTTTAAACCCATAAAGATTACTGGCAAAAGGGGAGGGGAATGTCAAATTCACTCTTTTGAAAACTTTGAGTATAGATTTTTCTGAAAGTTAAAAAAAATTGAACGAATATTTTCCACACTACCTAAAGATTGTTCCGCGTTAGCTATAGCATGATATTTCATATTTAATAAGATGGGCAATTTTTCTTCATCAAGCTCTTCAACGCCTTTTTCTTCGTATTTTGATAGGACAAAATCTAAGAATTCTTTATTTTTTTGATTTAATCCTCGCAATATATTTTCTTTATTATTATCTACTCTTTGCTGTCTTGTAATCAACGGCGTATTGTATGCCAGATATGACAGAACATCAAATAAATCACAATTATCACCATTCACTATCTTTTGAATATTACTTAACTGCTCAAGATCAATTCCTAAATCATAAAGTCTTGTTAAAAACTCTTTTCGAGTAATTGGGTTTGACCATATTTTTCTTAATTCTTCTTCATTTTTAAAAAAATCTGGTAATACGCCATATATTTTTGTGATAAATTCCTCAGAAGAAAGAGGTTTTCCATCTGCACCCCAAAAAGAAGTAGATATCATGTGTTGTATCTCACGTTCCTTTCCGTCACGTAATTTAATTATCACTTTTTTAGGACATTCACATGGTGATTTTCCACATTTTGGGCAAGGTGGTTTGGGTGGCTTTTCACACTCGCATGGTTTTTTTCCACACACAGAACAAATCCTCGGTGGTGGATCAACCGGTGCATCTGTCGTTCCATCAATGGGTTCACCATCCCATTCTGGGTCAGAAAAATGATGATACGCATCCACAAAATCAAGAATCGTAAAATATTCTTTTCCATCAAAAAGCCGTGTTCCCCGACCTATTATTTGTTTAAATTCAATCATAGAATTTATTGTTCTCATCAAAACAATATTTCGAATATTGCGGGCATCGACGCCTGTTGAAAGTTTCTGTGATGTGGTGAGAATGGTTGGAATTGTTTTCTCATTATCCTGAAATTCGCGCAAAAATTGCTCTCCCCGGGCTCCATCATTTGCCGTTACACGCACACAATAATTAGGATCATTGCTTTCCTTCATTTGATTTACTAAATCACGAACAGCCAACGCATGAGCTTGGGTTGCGCAAAATATGATAGTTTTTTCATTTTGGTTGATTTCGTCCAATACTATGCGGACTCTTTTTGCTTCTCGTTCCTTGATAATAATTATTCGATTAAAGTCTTCTTCTTCATAAATTTTTCCCTCTTCCACTTCACCTTCTATAATTTGATCATCAGAAGTATAGACATAGTCATCAAGAGTAGTTTTTATTCTTTTAACTTTAAATGGTGTTAGAAAACCGTCATTCACTCCTTCTTTAAGCGAATAAATATAGACCGGCTCACCAAAATATCTATATGTGTCTATATTATCTTGTCGTCTTGGTGTAGCCGTCAGACCAAGCTGAACTGCGGGTTTAAAATATTCCATAATTTCTCGCCAGTTACTTTCATCATTTGCCCCTCCTCGATGACACTCATCAATGATGATAAAATCAAAAAAGTCTGGTGGATATTCACCAAAATAGGGCAAATCATTTGCACCGCTCATAAAAGTTTGGAAGATTGTAAAATAAATGCTTCCGCTTGTAGGTACAGCACCTCTTCTTCGAATATCCAAAGGATTTATACGAACCAGTGCATCTTGGGGAAAAGAGGAAAATGCATTGAAAGCTTGATCAGCTAATATATTTCGGTCAGCTAAAAATAAAACGCGTGGTCGACGTGCACCATCACGCTTCAAAGTCCAACGGGTTTGAAACAGTTTCCATGCAACTTGAAAAGCTACCGCAGTTTTTCCGGTCCCGGTTGCCATGGTCAAAAGAATTCTCTTTTTTTCCCCAGCAACAGCGTTTAAAATATTATTAATGGCAATTTCCTGATAGTAGCGCTTGCCGTATTCACCTTCATTGGGTACGTTATCAAATTTTTCCTTCCATACGTTTTGATCCGAATAAGTTTTGTTCCATAATTCATCAGGAGTGGGGAAGTTGGGGACTACTTGTTCTTTCCCTGTTTTCATGGAGATCTCATAGATTTCTTTACCATTTGATGAGTAGGTATAATCTATGTGCAATTTTTGTGCGTATGCTTTTGCCTGAGCTACTCCTTCGGTCGCTTCTAAATTTTCAGCTTTTGCTTCAATCACGCCGATTTTACGGTTTTTATACACCAAAATATAGTCGGCAATTTCGGGTTTACCTCGTACTCCTCCAGCCTGTATTCTTCCATCGGTAATACGAAATTCTCGTAGGACTTTTGATCCATCAACATCACCCCATCTACTCGCTTTGAGTTTTGGATCAATGTATTGTGCTCTGGTATCTGCTTCGTTCATACTTAATTATAGCTAATTTTATAGCTTTCTGACGCCATTATCTTCATTTTGGTATTGACAGGTATAAATAAGTACTTTATACTGTAAATGCTAAAAGCTGGTGAGTGAGCGTGATGCCACGACCCAGTTTTTTTGCGTTATGGAATTATTTTAAAACTGTCAATTTTCTCATAATACTTCTTTTTACGAGCTCCTGTTTCAGGATGCATTTTAAATAATTTAGCGCTCATTATTTTTGAAATTCCAATCTGATACTGATTCATTTCCGATTGTTTTTTCTTCATGAACTTAAGTTTTGCAGCATATGCGAGAAGATCAGCAATTTGCTCTTCAATATCGTGGTTCTTTTTTGTCACAAACGATACTTCTGTTAATACATCCTGAACCTCTATATATGTAATATCTAATTCTTTAATTCCGTTTGATAAATAAAATCCTGCAGTTTTATGATAAATAAAGTCCTTTTCAGCTGTTGCAGATTCGATCATCAATCTGCCCCTTACTTCCCCTTGAGCGATCAAAGCTAAAATAAAACTTCTAATGACAATATCAGCAGTCTCTTTATAAACTTTTTGGGAGTTCCAGTTCTCTTTAAGCGCTTTTTTTTGATCGACTACGGCTATTAGTAGTTGTGTTGGCGAAGTAGAAAGAAAATTAAAAAGATCAAAATAAAATGCCTCAGCTATTTTTTTGTCCTTTAATATTTTGAAATCTCCTTCTTTTCTTCCAATCTCCTTTGAATGAAATACAACATCAGTCCTATTCCAGTATTTAAACTTAATTTGGTCAGCCTTTATTTTTATATCTTGTCTCTTATAATCAAGAATGAGGCATCCACAAACAATATAGCATTCTGAATTACTTGCTTTAGGATTTCCTCCACCAGATTCATCAATAAATAGATATAGATTTTTCATATTAAAGTTCTCCACTAAACGCCTTTTTCAAAACCGACTTTTTCAACTCCTCCAAATCCATCAATTTGTGTTTATAAATTGTTTCCAGTTTTTTAGTTTCAGCAGAAAGCGCATCTAGTTTTGCAACAATGGATTTTTGTTCCTGCATTTTTGGTACAAATATTTTAATACCTTTTAGAATTTTTACAGATACTACGTTTTTTATGGCAGCTCCTTTAGTATATGTTTTAAGATCATCTTGAAAAACGCCACTTTTCATCCAATCTTTCAAAAACACATTGAGCAAGTTTTTACTTGGAGTAAGCTTTAATAAAGCTTGGTTGATAATTCCTTTTTTAATACCATCTGGAGCAATTGCTATTTTGCCCATAGTTCCAGAACAACTCATAATTAAATCACCAGATTTTAATTCAAATCTTTTCATTTCATTAAATTTCTTTTCATCTATAAAGTACCTTACCTTTGTAAATTGATTGTATATGGCGTGCTGTTGTTCATAAACAACATAACCCTCTTTTTTAAAAATACTTTTTTTTAAGCTTCCCCCAAATGGACCTCTTACGAAATCACAAACATCTCCCAACTTTTTCTCCTCCCAATCCTTCCCTGGATTCGCAAAAACACTCTGCAAATATGATTCAAAAAGTTCTTTTGCATTCTGCAGATTTTTTTCAGTATTTTCTTTTGCTTTTGCAATTTTTTCAAAGACTTCATCAAGGATTTTTACGATACGAATCTGATCACGTAGAGATGGAACGCTTATTTCAATTGAATAAACGTCATTGCGATTTATTCCAGGCTTTACTCCTTTTGCTAATTTCGGTAAGTTTAGTAATTTAAGAAGATTAAATAAAAACTTTAGATTATATTTTTTGTCATCAAAAGTCACAAAATATGTAACGTCAAGAGGCCAAAATTTATCGTTAGTTAATTTAATCTCACCAGCTGAGCCTTTACGCCCTACGATAATGCTTGGCTTACTAAAATAAAACTTGTTTGAAAAGTTTTTAACGCCATTAGCACCATAAACGGGATATTTTCCATCTTCTTTTCTATCGGGTTTTGCAAGAGGTTTCCCGTACTCTAGCTTCAAAATCTCTCCAAGTTTTTTTGTTTGCCAAATGGTTTTCATAATTTATCTCCCAATTTAATTCCTCGTTTATAAATTCTAGACGTTGGCTTTTTTTTAAGAACCCCATTTGTTGTATCGTAGTCGTTTAACACATTCATTTCAGTATTTATTAATTCTCTTAATATTCCCAAGGTTTTTTTTGCTTCGCTTTCAACATTTAAATTCCGTTGCTTTATTTTAGGGTGAACCCAATCATTACAGAGGGTGTACAAATTGTTAAAAAGTTCTTGAGATTGGCCCTTATTGTCTATTAAGGGATTTTTTTTTCTAAATAGATGGTCGTTTACAATTTTCCTAAAGTTAAGATCTTCAGCTATTTTTTCAATTTCCTCAAGGGTTTCTTTAATATCAGTAAGCGAAATAAATAGCCCATAAGCAAGATATTCTGCTGTCGATCTACAAACCATAATTGTGGATTTAAAATAACCAAGAATAAAGAGATTTCTTGCTTCATGAAAAAGTCTTACACTAGGGGTATCGTATGACATCCCAAGTTCTGCTGTGCTCTTAAATCTTTGGATTAATCCTTTCTTGTCTTGCTTTATTCGTCCTTCATATATGGAAAGAATTGTCTCATCACCAAATTCTGTTTTTTTTTCTAAATCTAAATAAACTGGTAGTAGAATTTTAGTGCTAGATTTATTTGTCATTAATTTTTATTAAAATTGCCTCCAAAATATCTTTACTTTGCAAATCCAAATTTTTCATTTCCTCCAAAATTTTCTTCGGCTCACGCAAAATGACTTCACCTTCTTTGTTTGGATTCTTTGCTGATAAGTCAAAAGTCGTTTGATCAACATCTTTTATATCTATACTCCATGAGTTTTTGCTATTTGCTTTTGTTTTTTGGAGTTCAATGAATTCGGCCAAATCATTTTCATTCAGGGGGTTGCCTTTACCAAGATTCCGGTCAAGATTGAGTTGATAGTACCAAGTGTTTTTCGTCGGGGAACCTTTTTCAAAAAATAGAACAACTGTTTTTACGCCTGCGCCGGCGAAGACGCCCCCTGGCAAATCTAATACGGTATGAAGATTACAATTTTCCAAAAGTAATTTGCGTAAACTTATCGATGCGTTATCAGTATTTGAAAGAAACGTATTTTTTATGACAATACCCGCTCTTCCTCCGGCTCGAAGTATCTTGATAAAGTGTTGAAGGAAAAGAAATGCTGTTTCGCCTGTTTTTATGGGAAAGTTTTGTTGGATTTCTCTACCAATACCTGCACCAAATGGGGGATTGGCTAATACTACATCATAGCGATCTTTTTCCTGAATATCGTTGATATTGTCAGCCAATGTGTTCATGTGTCTGATGTTGGGAGCTTCAATGCCGTGAAGGATCATATTCATGATACCAATTATGTAAGCGAGTGACTTTATTTCTTTCCCGTAAAAAGTTTTATTCTGAAGTGTTGCTATTTGACTTGAGGAAAGCTTGGATTGATTTTGCGTTAGATAGTTAAACGACTCGACAAGAAAACCAGCGCTTCCACAGGCACCATCATAAATTGTTTCACCAATTTTTGGAGCAACTACCTTAATGATAGTATTAATAAGAGGGCGGGGAGTGTAATATTCGCCTCCATTTCGTCCGGCGTTGCCCATATTTTTAATTTTTGCTTCATAGAGATGTGAGAGTTCGTGTTTTTCTTCGTAAAGTCGAAAATGCATTCCATCTATAGTCCCCTCAAAACGAAACTTCCATTACTCTAGGATATGATATTCTGAAAG
>CAYINK010000059.1:0-6442 GCA_964364765.1 uncultured Gammaproteobacteria bacterium | reverse complement strand
TTTCCCAAATTGAATCCCAACCAGGTTACCTATTCATATACAGGTGGTTCTTTTGACTTTATCGTGGCTGTTGATATGCCTAATCTGAATAGTGCTGGTCCCCTTTATGCCGATAATCAGGCCATGTTTCAGGGGAAAAATATCATCAATATTGACCGTCATCTGACTAATGGGTTCTTCGGTACTATCAATTTTGTAAATAAAACAAGTTCTTCAACTTCAGAACTTGCACTGAAAACACTGCAGGCTCTTCAAGTTGAACTGGACCGCGACATTGCAACAAATTTGTATGCGGGTATTTCGGCCGCAACAAATAATTTTACCGCGTACTCGGTCAATGCCGAAACATTTGAAACTATTGCAACCCTTTTAAAAGCAGGTGCTATGAAGAAGAGCTTTAAGCCCCCCGTTCCAACCGCATCCCCTGTTTCTCAGGGATCATTTGGTATGTCCGCAGTGGGGGCACAAAAAGCGTTTGAACAAAAAATGGGGGGAAGTATTGACGCCATCGAAACCGCAGGCTCAGCACAAGCAAAAGAAGGAATTCCTCCCGCTCAAGACTGGCTTAAACCCAAAATCTTTAAGGGTGGTGGATTAGTCTAATAGGGGCCTTTCAGTCACTGATTGTTCACCTTCTTCTAATTTAATTTTTTCAGCAGTCTTCATTAATTGATTTGTGCGAGTAGTACCCACCATATGGTATTGTTTGGTAAGAGATTCAATACGTTCTCCAAGCTTGTCAAATTCCAGATTGTACTTGTTGAATTCCTCAACAAACATTTTGATATGACCGATGATTTTCTGGACATTTTTTTGATACTTAAAATTTTCATACGCCTGACTCACCATGCGTAATATTGCAGTAAAAGTAAAAGGCCCCGCCAGGACAACTTTTTGCCTCATGGCCTCGACCCATACCTCACTCATACTCTCGTAAATAAATGAGAACACCATCTCATTGGGAATAAATAAAATCACAAAATCAACCGTATTGTCTTCTGGATTGATGTAATCGCGTGGCGTAACCTGCTTTATTTTCTCCCGAACATCCCGTTCAAACATCTTTTTCAAATCAGCCTTTACCGCAACGTCATTAGTTTCCGTCATCTTTTTTAAATTTTGATAAGGAAATTTTGCATCCACATTAATCTTTGCTTTATTAGGTAAAAAGATCGTAAAATCCGGTCGTCTTCCCGTTTCTTGTTCCTTATTGAACTCATAATTCTGCCCCCTGACAAATCCGTTCATCTCCAAGAGGTCTCCCGCGACTTTTTCTCCCCATTGACCTCTCATTTGATTACTTGACAGCACTTTGCTCAAACTTTCCGTTGTTAACCTCAACTGGTCGGTTAATTTACTTTGACCTTTTATAGCTTCTTTTAACTCGCTAAAAGACCCTATGCGTTTTTCCTCGGCATTTCTTAACCTTTCATCGCTCTCTTTAAGCTCATCATGTATGCGCTTTACCATCTCTCCGATTATTTCCTTTTTATTCTCAAGATCCGTTTTAATATCTTGTTTTTCCGATTTTAATTGTTCCTTTGCCATCATAATAATCTGTTCATTCGATGACTTGGTAAAATCCGGAAGGGCAGATTTTAATATGAAGTTCATAACAACTATTCCTACGACCACCGCAACGATAATGCCGATTACAACCGCAATGACGATAGTGATAAACATATCTATATGATACCAAAATGAATTTTTTTATTCTGTTAAAATAAACCCATGAAAATTTCGTGGAAAAAGGAGATTGGAAAAGATGAAAGGCTTGGGGCAAGGGAAATAGTTGATATTATCCTTGCAAACAGACATATTAAAGATAGTAAAGAATTTCTTTTACCCACGTCTCCTCTTGAAATTCCTCTTTCCACTTTTGGTTTCAAAAAAGAACTGGAAAAGACACTCAAACTTCTTGAGGAAATAAAGAAAGAAAATAAGATGATCGTCGTCTACACTGATTACGATGCTGACGGAATTACGGGTGGGACAATACTCTGGGAAACACTTCACTTGTTAGGATTTAAAGTTATGCCCTATGTCCCCCACCGGCGCCATGAAGGATATGGGTTCTCGGTTAAGGGAATCGACCGCGTGAAAAAAGAATTTGACCCGGCACTCATCATAAGTGTGGATCATGGAATAAGCGGGAAAAAAGAAATTGCCTATGCCGCAAAATTGGGGATTAAAATAATCGTAACCGACCACCACTTGGCGCCAAAAGAACTTCCTGATAAAGCGGAAGGTCTTTTTCATATCCCCGCCCTCTCCGGATCCGGTGTTGCCTATTTTTTCGCAAAAGAAATTTTTCAACATTTTGCAGATGTACGGGCGGGGATATTCCCGCCCCTACAAAATTATTTTAAATCCGATTACCTCGCACTCGCCGCAATCGGCACCATCGCGGATCTTGTTCCTCTGGTCGGACCGTCAAGAAGTGTGGTATATCACGGTCTTATAGCTTTCAAAGAAACAAAAAGGCAGGGAATAAAACACATTATCAAAGAGGCCGGAATTACAGATAAAGATATCACTCCCTATGAGGTGGGCTTTATCATTGCGCCAAGAATAAACGCAGTGGGCAGACTTGAACATGCAATAGACGCTTTGAGATTATTATGTACCCACAACGACAGGCAGGCGGAGGAAATTGCTTCGAAAATGGGAGGAACCAATAGAGTACGCCAAGATCTTGTAACATCAGCGGTAAAACAGGCAAAGGAAATGGTTGAGAAATTGCTTGAAAAAGAAGGAGAGCTTCCCCTTATCATTACGCTATTTTCTGAAGAATGGAATGAGGGAATCATTGGGCTTATATCTTCAAAAATTACGGAGAGTTATTCCCGTCCCTCAATCGTCATGACCAAGTCGGATGGCTTTTGGAAAGGGTCGGCACGCTCTATGAACGATTTTCACATGACAGATTTTTTGAGATCGTTGGATAAATACCTGATAAGCGTAGGCGGACATAAAGGCGCATCAGGGTTTTCAATACTGGATGAAAAAAAAGAAACTTTTTTAAAGAAGGTGCAAACGACGGCAAAGAAAATCGTGACGGAAAAAGATTTTGAAAAAAAAGTAGAGGCAGATCTGAAAATTCCTCTTGCTCTTGTAAATATTAAGCTTGCTCATGAATTAGAACGCTTAAGCCCCTATGGAATAGGTAATCCAAATCCTTCATTCATCAGTGAGGTGATGATACTCGAAAAAAAATTGTTTGGAAAGAAAAGCGAACACGTAAAACTCTTTGTGAAAGACGCCCACTCGGGCTCCTTCCCCATGGAGTTCATATCATTTTTTAAAGTAGAAGAATACAAGAATATTGAAAAGGGTCAAACCATTTCCTTAGTTTATAATCTGGATATAAATAGGTGGAATGGAAGGGAGAGTTTGAGGGGGAAAATAGGATATTTATGTAACTAAATCTGCCAGTGGTTTTCCAACTAGATTACGGTAGATTACTTCAGCAAGAAGAGGTGCAATAGAGACAACGGTGACTTTTGGATGATTGCGAATTTCATCAGGTATGTCTATCGTATCTGTAGCAATTATTTCTTTCAAAGGAGATTCATTTAATATTTGTGTCGGAGATTTTTTGTCTCTACCTAAAAACAATCCATGAGTTATTATTCCCCTCACACTTTTTGCTCCGTGTGCTAATGCATATTCCGCACTTTCATCAAGAGTTGCTCCACCGGCTAACTGATCATCAATTAACATCAAATCATAGCCCTCTATATCTCCTTGACAACCGACAATATGTGATTTACCACCTTTTATTACATCTCTTTCTTTTTGAAAAGTTACAATATCTCCTCCGTCGATACGTCGAGCATATGCGCGCACTTTTTTATCAGCTCCTCCATCAGGGGCTCCACCTTTGAATCTTAAATTATGTCTTTCTATCAGTTCTTTAAGATGTGGTATTAATACTAAACTTGCGTATAAATGGTCAACAGGGATATTATAAAAACCTGTTTCTTGTTCTGCATGTAAATCGCATGTCACTATACGGTTTGCCCCTGCAGTTTGAAGAATGTCCGCAACTAATCTTGCTGTAATTGAGGCACCTGATTGATCTTTTCTATCTTGTCGTGAATATGCTAAATAAGGAACAACTACCATTATGTCTTCCGCCCCCGTTCTTTTTGCCGCATCGCACATTACGCATAATTCCATCAGGCTAGTATTAACTGGAGCACCTGTTGATTGAATAATAATCGCTTGTTTATGAGATGATCCGGGAGGGACACGACCTACCACTTCGGGTTCGTCTTGATAACCCCCACTAAATCTTTGTACAGAATAATGTAACGGTTGTCCTAATAATTGGGCAACAGTGTTTCCAAGTCTTGTATTTCCTGTTCCGGCAAGTAGAACAAACTCATTTTCAATGGTTCTAAGTTCGTTAATATGAGGTTTAATTCGTTCACTCCAATCCCTACTAATTAAAGCACTAGATAACAAAGCAGGAGGAATTACACCTATTCTTAAATCAGTTTCATATCCCATATTTTTTACCAGAATAATTTAGTCTGCATTATACCCCTTTTTTCACAAAAAACAACTATAAGCTATTAGTCGAAATGGGAAGTTCTTTTTCTTTTGTATGTCTTCCAGCTACTATTATAGCCTATCCCAACAACCTTAAGTATCTTTACAACATCAAAACCACTTGTCAATCTATTGATTACTTCTAGTTGATCCGGAGTAACGCTTGATTTTTCTAAGATATCTCGTGAAATGCCTGCGGGCAATTCAATTTGACTTGAATCGCAGAGATAGCGCGCGCCAGTACCAATCGGGATTATACCTTCCTCTTCTTTTGATTTTCTTAAAACAATTTCTCCGATTCCCATAGCATAAGGAGCCATACCATTATATGAATTCATAGCGGCTCCAGATGCTCCTAAAGCATGTGCTGGATCTAAGCCAATATATGTTGTATCTGCAAGTAGATCTGCTGAGTCACGAATACCAAACATATGTGAAAGACTTTTTACAATATCTATTCTTCTTTTTGAAGTAGTTTCGTTTGCTCGCTTTATTAATTCTATTACCTCACCTATTGATTGTGATTTGGATAAATGTCCTGGTAGACTCTCTTTTTCATTTTGCGTCAATCCTGCGACCACAGCCATATAAGCACCTCCTGAATCATCCATAAGAAATTGAACATATTTTAATCCATCCATGAATTGTCCGGCTCCATGAGTGATATAAAGAAAATCTGTTAGTCTTGCACAAAATTCGTCAAAACTTATGGGAAGCGAAAAAATACTTAAGCCACGACCATATGAAATTTTCAGTTTTTCCAACTCAGTCCACCATTTTCTTACCTTAGTGTCAAAATCGATTGCAACCCCATTGAGCTTTCCGCTTGGTGTTGAGTTCGGTAAAAAGGTTAATCCTGCTACTGTGCTGTTTGTTCGAATAAGATCTAATACGGGACGAAGTGCTTCGGCGGGTATTTGATTAGCGTCAGAGGCGTTTATAATCCCTTCCTTCGTTGGATATACGATTGTATTCCCGACACCGCCTACATTATGGACCTTTAGAGTTATTAATCCAGATGACTCGAGCTCATTTAATTGCTCTCGCAAGTTTAGATTATGACGCAGTTCTGAATTTGAGATTTGAATTTTAGTTCCTGCACCACCTTCCTTTCCATATTTACCATAGATGCTAGAAAGGTATAATTCCTTTCGCGCAAAATATTTTTTCGCTTCTTTTGTTGCACTTTCTACAGGAGAAGGTTGACGCGGGTGAATTTCACTTCTCCGCGAATTGCCTCTCATTATTTTTGCTAACTCAGATCTGCTCATAACTAAAAAGCCCCGCATTTGGCGGGGATGATAATTCTAATTATATAGATTTATCAATCACCCCGCTCTTTAGTCCTGTTAAGGACATAAGTAGTGATGATAAGGTTGAATTGATTGTTATGATAGGATCTCATTGAGTCTAAGTATATCATATTTTCAGTAGTCTTGTAAAGAAGAGCAACAATTAGTATTATATACAAATATGAAAACATTATTTGTTGAGGATGTTTTAAAACATATTGGACAGAAAGTTGAACTCAGGGGGTGGGTTAATACTAAACGTGACCACAAAAAAATTGTTTTTTTAGATCTCCGTGATAACACAGGCGTCGTACAAGTAGTGGGCGGAGAGGAATTTAAAGCTGTTTCACTTGAAGATGTGGTTTCTATCAAAGGGTTGGTGAAAAAAAGGCCCGAAAAGCTCGTAAATCCTAAGTTAAAAACAGGCACCATAGAAATTGAGGCAAAATCTCTCAAAGTATTAGCTAGAGCAAAAGAGCTTCCTTTTGATATGAGTAAGGAAAGTCTTGACCTTTCCTTACCAGTGCTTTTAGATTATCGCTCCCTTTCCCTGCGTCACTCAAAAATTAAGGCAATTTTTAAAATTCAGGAAA
>CAYINK010000058.1:0-6456 GCA_964364765.1 uncultured Gammaproteobacteria bacterium | reverse complement strand
TTCATGTATTAATTATAGCATAAATAATTTAATTTGTATATGAATTGAATTTTTAAGCAAACAGAGCCTTAATATTTCCGTTTAGACCCGCTATGAATGAATGATAAAATGTCCCTAGATTGTCCATACAATCCTTAATGGCTTCACTATCAGACATTTGTCTTAGTTCTTTTAAGTTTTTTGCCCTTTCTTTTAACCAGTGTGATAGTGTTCCAACACTTCGCTCTTGATAAAATCCTTCAACGGAAACTACCCCGTCAGCATCTCTATATTGTTGAAATGTGCTTTCATCAGGTACTAATGCACTATTTTTTAGCTCTTGAGTGACGCCTTGAGGTAATCCAGCGTATTGGATTTCCTGTATTTGATCTAACAGGGGTTCGTTGACAAACCCAAGTAATTGATCAAAAAGAGTGCTTGCAGATTCCTGTTCACCAACCGCTGTTTGTAAAACAGCGTCAACACCTTTTTTTGCAACTTCAATACTGTTCATATGCGCAGATCGTAGTGTAGCCTCAGTAACCTGTGGAGGAAATAATTGAGGAAATCGTTGAGACAATTCCTGCATTTTTCCTGACTTGGCATACAATTGTAATTTCCACATTAAAACTTTTGTAAATTCCTGTATTGCTCCGAGCTTTAATACATTTCCTCCGAATGTATCCATATTTGATATTTCTAAAGTGCCATTTGGTCTGATATCTACTCTTACTCGGTCAGTATGATGTCCGCCAGTACGCGCAGGTGAAGGTATATTTTCTGGAGATTGAGGATCATTATTGTTTAATCCTGCCTCCGCCCGGGCAAAAAATTTTTGAACATTTTCAGGTAGAGGAGTAATATAAGATCCTCCAGAAGGTGATCCGCGCCAACGTCCTGCATATCTTATTGACATCCAATCATCGGTATTCAATGCATTGTAGCTTTCTTCGTCATTGGTTCTTTTTGGGTTTTGTTCATCCTGAATATAAATATCATGCAGATTGGGATGTGTTAATCCATGGGCAAAAGGGCCGGCTAAAGATATGGCATACAAAAGTGGAGCGACCTGTTGATACATATTTATTGCTTTTAATCCAGATTCAAGATCTAACATCTCGACATGCACTTGAAATGAGGAACCTATAAAATGTCGTACATTTTCCCAACCCATATATTCCATAGCTATTCTGTTCACATATGGATCAGAACTTGTTTCTTCTGCATTAATCGGTTTATGCGGAGTTGACGCAATTGGAGTTAAATTCCAGCCTTGTTCTTGTACAATTTGCGCTAATTTTTTTAAAGAATGAACCATTGCTAAAGTAGTTTGAATTGGATCAGGTGAGTGATGAAAGTTAAGTTCAATACACTCGTTTTTAAGTTCAGATGAAAAACCTATTTTTTTTACATTCGGATGTAATTCTTCAAACAACGTATCTTCTTCGGCAAATCCATCTCCATTACCCATTTCTTTCAGTCTGGCTGGAACAGTGCTCCCTTTAGCCATTATTGGAGCTCCATCAGACTTGCTACCATCCCATGTATCTACCTCCAATTCTGATCCAGTTTCTAACTGGTCTAAACTTACCGATTCTTTGGGATTGATGAATATAGGACGTATATCATTTCTATGTAACTGAGGATCATTTTCTTCCTTTCTCCAAAAAGGACTTCTTATGTAGGCAACGGGTAGATGAGTTTTAGAATCCCATATAAATCCTCCTTGTGTTTGAGTATCAAAATGTATTTCTTGATGGTTACGACGTAAATACCATTGCAAAAAATCATTTGATAAGGATCTGGCTTCACTCATTCCTTTGTGATTTGTCTTTATTTCTGCCATAAGGATAAAATACCCTCCGTATCTTAAAACGGAGAATAAATCTAAATAAAATTACTTTCCTCGCAAGTATACGCTTACGAGAAGTACCAGCAATAGCAAATTAAATAATTCTGACATATTACTTGATAAGTACCCGCCACAACTTAGCATTCCTCCTTAAACCTTCCTCCTTCGCTCATGTTCGCCTCGAGGCTTACAGCCACGCAGTCGAATATTCGCTTCGGCGGATTGGCCTGCGTAAGCCAAAACTTTGTTTTAGCAACGCAGTCCAAAAAAAATCCCGCCTCTTGGGCGGGTAATTTGTACTTCTATACAAGTTACTACGCCCTTGGGGGGATAATAATTTGGACAGAAATTGCTAAACTAAGATTTTTCATTGCCTTAATTATACAACTTATGAATTTGTTTTACAACAGGAATTGAAGTGAAGCCGGTGAGTGGGTGGAGTGCTTTCGGTATTTGAATCGATCCATCCTTCTGTTGAAAGTTTTCCAAAAGCGCAATTAATATGCGGGGAGAGGCGAGTGCGGTATTGTTGAAAGAGAAACAATATTCTTTTGTTCCATCCTTTTTCCGATATTTGATATTCAATCTTCTCGTCTGAAAGTCTCCCATGATTGAATTAGACATCGTCTCTCCATATCCATTGCGGGAAGGCATCCACGTCTCAATATCATACTTTTTCATCTGGGGTTCGCCCATATCCCCGGTGCACATTAATAAAACTTGATAGGGAAGTCCCAGATCCTGTAATATCTCTTCGGCATTTTGTTGAAGTTCTTCGTGTACAATCCTCGCCTCATCAATATTATTTTTCCCCAAAATAACTTGTTCTATTTTCCAAAATTCATGGACTCGATACAGTCCTTTCGTATCTTTCCCGTAAGAACCCGCCTCACTTCGGTAACAAGGAGAAAAGGCGACAAATTTTTTAGGTAAATCTTTCTCCTCCAATATCTCATTGCTGTAATAAGCAGTGACAGGGATCTCGGCGGTTGCGGACAGATATGCATCCTCCTCCTCTCCGTTTAGTTTATACAGCTCTTTTTCTCCCCAGGGGAGATGTCCGGAGCCAAATAAGGTAAACTTTTTTATTATGGAAGGCGCAATGAGAGGTGTGTACCCTTTTTTTACCAGTTTTTGCAGTACATAAAACATAAGAGCAATCTGCAATAGAGCCGCTTGATTCTTTAAAAAATAACCTCGGAAGCCTGATATTTTTGCTCCCCGTTCAAGATCTCCAATATCCAAGGATTTTATTAAATCTATATGCGATTTAGGCTGAAAGTCAAATTTCGGAAGAGTGCCCCATTTTCGTACCACCACATTGCCCGTTGAGTCTTTGCCGATTGGCACTTCATCCAAGGGGACGTTTGGAACGAAGCTCACTAACGTTTTGAGTTCAACCTCAATGCCGGTTAGTTTATCCTCAAGGATTTTGAGAGCTTCCTTTATTTCCTTGCCTCGCTTTTTCGTTTCTTCAGTAAAATTTTTACTTGATTGAGAATTGCGTTCTTCACGGAGTTTTTGAGATTCACTCAGGAGTTTTTTCCGTTCCTCATCCAGAGTCAAAATCTTATCAACATCGGCTACCCGGTTCTTGTTTTTAAGAGCATCGAGAACTTTTTGTTTATTTTGTCGAATATAATCTATTGAGAGCATTTCTTTGTCATTCCGGCGAAAGCCGGAATCTATAAAATTGGTATTCTTAGTCTGGATCCCCGCCTTCGCGGGGATGACGGACTATTAACTAATTCTATCAACTTTTCATAATTTTTTCCACAATCCATCGCAGTGCCTTTAACCGATGACTTATGGCATGATGTTCTTCCTCGGTCAATTCATCATAATACTTGCCCCATTTCTCAATCACAAAGAGTGCTCGATAGGGATAACCGAGAGTAGGTCTCCCGCTTTGTTTTTCGGCAATGTATCCTTTAATTCTCCCCCGCTTATTAAATGTTGTCTTTGATATAGGGTCAAAGTAACAAAGCGACGTTTCCAAATAGGCAACTCTTTTACTTTTTGGTAAACCCTCCAGACGTTTCAAGGTATACTTAATAAGTTCTAAGTCTGATGCTTCTCGTCCTAACCAACGTTTGGATTTTATTCCCGGGGCACCATCAAGTATTTCAATAAGGAGGCCGCCATCGTCTGCAATCGTCGGAATTCCGGTCAGCTTTCCATAAAAGGTAGCTTTCAATTTTGCATTTTCTTCAAATGTCTTCCCCGTTTCTTCGGGGTCCTCAGTTATATGGAGATCGTTTAATGAAAGAATTTTTACCCCTTGTTCAGATAATTTTTTCATTCCCATCATAAGTTCGCCGAGCTTGGCTTTATTGTGAGTGGCGATGAGAAGGTTTTTAATCATTGAGTAATTAACCCTTCGACTAAGCTCAGGGTAAACGAATTAACGAATTAACAAATTAACGAATTACAATCCCAACTCTGAGGCAATTGATTGCATTGATTTAAGAGCGATGCCAACAAATTCTTGAATAGGAATGTGGAGTTCGGTTTCACACATTTTAATCTGATCACGATTGACCCCTGCGGCAAATGATTTAGCAGGAAACTTCTTCATAACTGATTCAACGGTGACGTCAACAATTTTTTTTGAAGGCATAACCAAAGTGGTTGCGACGATGAGGCCTGTCAACTCATCACAGGTATAAAGTGCCCATTCCATGGGGGTTGAAGGTTTACTTTCACCATTATGATGATGGTTATGCACGAGAATTGTTTTCAATAGCTGAGCATCCTGTTCTCCCAGTTCTTTCATCCACTCAACCACCTGTATCGCGTGCCGTGCAGGGTTTGTCTGGGTAATTTCCCAGTCCCCGTCATGGAGTAGACCGGCCATAAACCATCTTTCGACGTCACCTCCGAGTTTCTGAGCAAGGGCTTTCATAGTGGCTTCAACTGCAAGACAGTGTTTGACCAGATTTTTATTTTTTATTTTCTCATTCAATAATTCAAGCGCTTTTTCGCGAGTAAGAGTTAATTTAGTTTGGGGAACCGTTTTTGTTTCCGCAATTTTTTCAATAATTTTTACCTCCGCATTTTCAGGTTTTAAAGTGGGAAAAAGAATCACTTCTTTTATTGCCCAAGTATTCGTGAAGAACATCGTAAGACGGTCTATTCCAATACCAATGCCGCCGGTCGGAGGCATACCATACTCCATTGAGGTCAGATAATCTTCATCGATGTGTTGTGCCTCCTCTTTATCCTTGCGGGCAACATTACTATCTTTGGTAAATCGTTCCCGTTGGACCACGGGGTCGGTTAATTCACTCCATCCATCACATATTTCCTTGCCCCCAATATATCCTTCAAACCTCTCAACCCATCCCGGTTTGGTGGGGTGGCTTTTGGAAAGGGGACTGACATCTTCGGGATAGTCAATGACCCATGTAGGCTCAATAAGTTTATCGGTAACCTTATGTTCAAAGATGGTGAAAATGAGCTGTCCTTTTGTTTCTCCTCCCACCACTTCAATGTGTTCTTTTTTGCAAAAGGAGAGGAGAGATTCTAGAGTTTCCTTTTCTACATCCATCTGTAATATTTTTTTTATGATCTCAATCATGGTGATACGAGGCCATTTACCTCCAATATCGATAACCTTATCTTCGACTTTCATCTTCGTATTCCCGAAAAGTTGTTGGGATAGATATTTAAACAATCCCTCAGTCACATCCATAACACGGTGATAATCGGCGTATGCTTCATACCATTCAACCATAGTGAACTCTGGATTATGAGTATGATCAATACCTTCATTGCGGAAATTTTTTGTGACCTCATACACTCGTTCATATCCACCCGCAATCAGTCGTTTTAAATAAAGCTCGACCGCAATATGAAGATACATATCACAACCCAAAGCATTTAAATGAGTTTTAAAAGGTTTTGCATTTGCACCTCCATAGATGTGCTGGAGAACGGGAGTCTCAACTTCCCAAAACCCCAGACCGTCCAAATAATTACGCATGTATCTAATTAATTTCGTCCGCGTATTAAATCGTTCTCGGACTTCCTGATTTATTAGGAGATCAAGATATCGTTGGCGATAGCGGATCTCAATATCTTTTACTCCAAACCACTCATGTGGAAGGGGTAAAAGTGACTTGCCAAGGAGTGTATATGAGGAGGGTATGATTGAAATTTCACCAGCTATCGTCTTAGTCACCGTTCCTTCAACTCCCAGATAATCGCCGATGTCTAACAAATCTAAATGTTTATATACATCTTTTCCTAAGATATCTTTTTTAAAAAATAACTGAATTTTTCCTGTCTCATCTTTCAAATCCGCAAATGCAATATTGCCATGAGTTCTCAAGGAATACAGCTTTCCTGCGGTCTTCACCGTTTTTCCTTCAGATTTTGTTGCTTCAAAAACAGAGAATTTTTTTTCAAACGAGGAAGGATAGGGATTCCATCCAAGCTCCCTGATTTTTTTTAGTTTATCTAAGCGGTCTTGTTTGAATTTATCAATAGTGGCCATGGATTAAGAGGTTATCTCAAGAATTTTATAGACAATCTTACCTCAGGGAACGGCTAACTCAATAATAACACCCCGTTTTTTTCCCAAGAGTCCTTTTCAAATGGGGGAGGTGGCGGAAAGTTTTTTA
>CAYINK010000057.1:0-6503 GCA_964364765.1 uncultured Gammaproteobacteria bacterium | reverse complement strand
ATCCCTAAATCCCGGCATATTTTTTACATTACAACTGGCGCATTCTTTACTTATCGAGGGACTTTGGAGACCGATGGTACACCCAACACCACTCAATAAATCACCGTCAGCTGTCCCATAATACGGCGTGCCACAGCTTTGTGCAAATACAGGAGCAAATGGGACGGGCAAAAAGAAAAACACGAGAATAACAATATTTGTTATACTCTTTTGTATGTTTAAAATAGGGAGCATCACATTTTATTTTAACAGAATCATGGCATTGGCTTTGGTCATATTGTTATTCCTCTTTTTTTCCCCTCTTCGGATAGAGATAGGAGGTATTCATATTATCAATCCTTTTGTCAAAGAACGATTAGCCGCAATTGGCATATTATTTCTCGTTCTTCGTTCCATTATTCATGAGTACTATACGACGAATCTCGCTCTCTTATTTCTTGTTATTCTTTTTCTTTCCGCGTCATTTTCCTTTGCCCATATGGTAGTCCTCACTTTAGTTTTGATCGCATTTCTGAAATCGGTTCAGCAAATGTGATCTTCGGGAAGATTTTATATGATTGCCCTCAAAAAAGCCTTTTTGAATTGTTCTTGAGAATACAATTTAGATTGTTCTTGAGCCTTGGAGCCAAGCTGCTTTCTTTTTCCTGGATCATTTATACACTGTTTTATTGCTTCTGCGATTACTTTTGCGTTTTCAGGATCTACAAACTCTGCGGCGGTGCCTGCAATTTCATGGAAGATAGGGCGGTCGGAGAGGAGTGAGGGACAACCCAAAGAGGCCGCCTCCACATAAGAAAAACCAAAGCCTTCGTCGTGTGACAACAGGATATTTAAACCTGCCTGTTCATATAATTGTATCAATTCGTCATCAGATATAAATCCGGGGAAAATGAAACGCTTATCATCTTTAGCCAAAGTGAGAAATTCCTGTAATTCTTTTTGCCAAACATTAACTGTTCGCTCGCATATGTCTTCTCGCAAATGCAGCAAGCTAGTAGGCTTGGTAGATTCTTCAATAGTTGGTTGCCTCGCGTGCCATTTGCTCAAATCCACATGCTTCGCTTTACCAAAAACGTTTCCTACAAATACACAAGGAACGTCGGCAAGCTTAATCGCGCGGGCGATATTCACAAGATTTTTATTCCAAGTTGCATCACCGACGTATATACAATAGGAATTACCAATACTACCAATAGCCAATTTCCAATCTCCAAATAAGTAGCAATTCCCAATTTCCAAACAATCACTGGTCTTTTTTGAGAATTGATTATTGGATATTGAGTATTGGACATTGGGTTTTGGACATTGGATATTGGACTTTGAAAAACATCCGGGAAGACACGGATATACAACCTTAACCTTATTTTCATGTAGGCCTAAAATATTCACAATGTCCCTTTTACTCACCTCCGAGTCGGTGATGATTACATCGTAATTTCGCAATGCTAGTTTATTCAGAAAAATATTAAGCTTCCCTTTTAATCCAACAGGAAAATGTTCGGGATATTTCAGCGGAATCAAGTCATGGATTACGGCAATCTGCTTTTTTGCGATGCGGAACATGGTCAAAGGAGGTTGAAGAAGGTTGAAGAAGGGATTTATAAAAACTGAATTTCCAATTCCCCCTTCGACGTGGCTCAGGGTAAACAATTTCCAATGTCCAATATTTGAAATAAATTTAAATTCATCTTTGAAATTTTCCCGCAAAATTTGGAGATAGCGGCCGATGCCACGGAATTTACTTTTATCATCTTGTACCGTAGGGTCAAACACAGCCACATTCATACTCTTATTTTAGCAGGTGGAGCATAATCTTGGCTTAAACTTGAGAAAATGGCGTCAGATTGGTATAATCTACTTAATTATGGGTAAAAACTCAATGATACCTAAAATACTTGCACAACAGCTTCATTCTTTTATTTCATCTCAGATGGTGCGCTGTATGGCACACTACAACGAGCCAAAACTTAGACAGGCGATTCAACGTAATTTTGAATGGCTGGAAAAATTTGCCCAAATACACTATGAATCACGCATTGAGCGGGCGCAGGATTTGGGTTCAAAAAGCGTGCATGAGGCGCAGGAACTTTCCAAGCGGTATATTGGTCTCGGGAGTCATGATTTCTTCGTAACCTGTGTCGACGGGCGCAATATGCCAACCGTCATGTTTTCCAAACCTCCTCATGTAGGCGGAGTTCTTCGTGCCCCGGCAGGTGCGGTCACAGGATTCATGGAGGCGCAAGTTGCAGGGGACGTGTTTATCGACTACGAATCATATGTAGTTCAACAAATCGTCACTCTTCTCAAAGATAAAGCGGGGGACACCATCTTTTATGGACTCGACTCTCATTTGGGATGCGCGGCACGGGCCCAGATCCATGCAACCGAGGGAGGAAGCCAAATGGATGGAGGATTGAGAGCGGACATTCTCAGTAAGTTGATGACTGCCAGCGGCATCCTATATCTTCGTGCAACCCTCAAGGAATCGGGTGAAGACGTGGCTGAGATTATCCCAACCTTTTTCTCCTACGATCCTCATTCGGGAGGTGCGGTGATGGGGTTGGAGATGCATGTAAATGATGAGGAAGTTGCCAAGACCGGATATACTCCGGAGCTTCTGGATAAGCTTGCAAAAGACGGCCGGATTGTGCGCACCCTTGATTTGTTTAAAGATAATAAAGTTCTGGAGCAATTAAATGAATATATTAAACCCTCAACTGCAGATTTTCGCCAAAAGTACGCAATTTCTCTCCTCAAAAATTGGCAAGCCATAACCGATTTATTTGCGGATGGCCGTGGTTATATTTATCTCAAAATTCTTGAACAGTTAAAAAACTCTTATTCACTTTCGGGATGGATCATCGGAAGCACTGATTCTTTTTTACGGAGGACGATTTCCGACCGGACCCTGAAGCAAAAGGCAAAATTTCTTTTAAAAAATCTGGTGACCCGTTACTCAATTGCCGGGGCAAAAGAAAAATGGCCGTATGATACACATCAGGAGGAAATGGCGGTGATAACGGACGGCGGATATGCGCCATTTTCGGCCCTTGATGCTTTTGCCGTGTTCTCGCGTGATTTAAACGCGCTTCTGATGAATACCAAATTAACCATAGACCTCATCCGCGGTTCCCGTCGGTCGGGAAAAATCAAGGACCCCGTCAAACAAAGCCCTCTTTCTCCGTCAGAATTCATCGTAGCTCCGGTCTTCATTTCCAACAAAGCAATCCTGAAAGGATTCAAAGAAGAAAGTTGGAAAGCCCTGGAGTCGTTCCGTTTTGATCATATTTTTTCAGATATAAATTGGGATGATGAGCGGGTACTGAAGTGGGATAAGGGCGATATTCAGTCGCTTTTTATGAAAATTGCACAGGATAAAAATTTGCTTTTAGACTTAAATGATTCACTCAAATTTATTGATGGCGTGTATGAACTTTTCAACCGTATGCGCATCATGATGAAAGACAAATATTTCCGCCAAATGATACTTCATGGGAATATCGTCGTGTTTAACAATCTTGTTGACCACGACCGAATGCCGAGATTGGTGTTGAGGTTTGTGATTTGAGCGTGATGTTCACTTAGCCCCCTATATTTTATGAAGACTTCTTTGAAACAAAATCTATAAGTTTTTTCCAATGTATCTGTCCATCTTTTGTTAAATAAATCTCAGAAAAACTTTTTGTGAGTCATTAATCTTTGAGTTATAAATATTATTAAAGTTTTCATCTCTTTTCTTTGCCTCTACATCAATAGGAATGATTATTTTTTGGTATAAATCTACATCGCCTGATATTAATTCCCAAAATTCTTGTCCGCAATACTTATAATAAGTTTTTTCTCGATCTTTATTATCGATCTTGTGTGGCTTATTATCTTTTCCATATATACAGCCATTAATCGCGATGATCTTTAATAATTCTCCCTCGTTTTTTAAAGTTTTTCTAGCAATTTTAAAATTTGTTTTCATTTTTCCTATTTGATCACTATTTCCCCAGTTAGGACCCGACTTTATTCCTACAATATATTTTTTATCAGCTTTTTCAAAAATCAAATCAATACTTTTGTATTTAACTTGTTCAGCTTTTCGTCCATCAAAAACCTTATTGCACACAAAAATTGCTAACTTCTCCATTAAATCCCCAAACATTGTTTCTTCTTGAGATGAGAGAAATGCATCAAGCATATATCTGATTAATTCTTCAGCAATTTGAATATTTTTTGCTTTAAATAGGTAAGGATTTTTTCTTTTCATCACTCCATCGAATGTCAGTTCTTTTAGTTTTTCTGATCGAACCTTATAAAATTGAATAATAACTTCTTTGGAGATAAATAGCTGTAATTCGTTTTGATTAAGTTTATGCATATGCAAATATGAGTTGGTTTTCTGAGAAGTTCTCTTCAATTCTAGCCAACTTCTTATAAACACCTTGGTCTTTTTTACTCGTCTCATTCTTAAATCGATCAATTGCAATATTATAATAATCTGGGAGTATTTCAATACCAACTGAGTTTCTATTCAGCAGGGAGGCCGAAATTGAGGCCGTACCACTACCTAAAAATGGATCAAGAACCAAATCCCCCTCTTTTGTAAATAATTTAATGAACCATGAGGGTAGACTCAGAGGAAATGTTGCGCTATGACTTTTGTTTGAGCTTTCAGTTGCAAGATGAAGAACATTAGATGGATAGACCACTTCTTTTCCAACCCAGTTTGAAATATTTTTACCAAACCCACTGCCTACTCTAGAGTTATCCCTTTTTTTATCGGTTTCGCTCAAATTTTTTAATCTTGTTTTTGCCCAATCTCCAATCGGAACCATTACAGCTTCTTGGTACATATTAAATTTCTTGTCTTTGTTGAACTGAAGAAGTCTTTCCCAAGCATCTCTAAATCTATTGGGCCACTTTCCTGGATGACAATTACGTTTGTGCCAAATAAATTCTTCCGTCCATAGCCAACCCTGTCTTCTCATTTCTTTGATTAAATCAAGAACATAAGTATGTCTTTCTCCATCTACAACTTTTTCCTTTATATTTAGTATAAAAGTGCCCGTTGGTTTTAATACCCTTAATAATTCTTGCGATTTCGACAAAAACCACTCTACATATTTATCAGGATGTATGTCTTCATAACTTCCTTTTCTTTGATCAGAGTACGGTGGCGATGTTATTATTAAGTCAATACTACTTGATGAGATATACCTTAAAACTTCTGAACTATCTCCTAAATAGAATGTTGCGCTTGTTTTCTTATACGATAATATTTGATTGACCAACATAATAGTAGATTCTATAATATTGTTGGTAGATTTATCTACTGATTTAAAAATTGTATTGGTTTTATTTTGCTATAATATCCTTCATGCAAACGATGTATCTTTCCCGTGAACACATTGCGGATTTAGTTCAGGCGAATAAATATAAGATTGACCACTCTCTCCAATTTATCAGCCGATGTATCGACGACCGGTATCACAACATAGACCATCCAGCCTCCTTGGCCCTTCCCGGGGCCGATCCGGGTGAGTTGGCCCTCATCCTCGCAACAGGAAACTCATATGGATTTAAAGTGGATAAAGCAAAGGTATTTAAGACACTAGTGGCGGTGGTGGGGGGTGTCAAAAATCTTCAGATGCACACGGATTCACATAATGAAGAAAAGGATTCATTTAAAGGATGTGGGCATATGAGCCAACTGGAAACAGTGCCTGAAACATATGATCTTACCCAGGAAGACGTTGAGTTTTTCCTTGCTTCATTTAATCTCGCAAAATCACATCATGCGAATGAGGTAGTCTTAGAAGGTCAACATAAAAAGAACGCAGTCGTCATCGTAAAAGGGGATTATGGCATATTGCCGAGGCATTATCTGGAAGTGAACGGCCAGAAACTGCTCGTTGAAGTGTTTGAGTATCATCAAACGTTAGTTGATAAAAGACATAGGGCCCTGGCCCAAGAATTGATAAAAAATGGCGGCGTAAAACTTATTGAAGGCCAGGATGAGGAGTCTTTATTTGAGGCGTTTGGAGATATTGGTGAAAATCATCTCATGGAAACGTTGAGAAGTTTAGCCAAGAGTATGCCGATTTATGAGGTACAATTTGATGAGGAAAGGAAGTTTAAAGTGACGGATTTGGGAGAGGTTTAGTTAATGAGAAACAAATGACCAATACTACCAATATCCAAATTCCAATGCCCAATACCCAAAAAAAATAATGTCCAAATATTTGGAAATTGTAAATTGGTTATTGGAGATTGGTTGATTGGTAATATTGGACATTGATATAAGTTTTTAGACTATTATGATTCTCGGGCCAAAATTGCTTTTACAATTGGTTAAAGAAAAGAAACTCGTCGAGGGATTGGCAAAGCGGGAATTAACGACTCCTGAGGGGGCTGGGTTTGATTTGCGGTTGGGGGAAGTGTATAAAATTTCAGGGCACGCATTCCTGGGAATTACAGAAAGAGAAACGCCGAAAATTGAATTGATTGCAAAGTAT
>CAYINK010000056.1:0-6510 GCA_964364765.1 uncultured Gammaproteobacteria bacterium | reverse complement strand
TGCGGCCGTGTCAACCTGCGAGGTTGCCAAGGCTATGACGGCGGGGTCTGTTGCGATTATACCTTCAGAATGGCCATTACCATATTTATTGATGAACTTTATGGCCCCTGCCACATCATCGACAATTTTTATAGAGACTCTCATATCGAGGAATTCGGTAGTCCAATCATCTTTTATTATTACTACTTTCTCGCGTTTCAATCTTTCGCATAAATGATTGAGTAATTTACCTACAAGCTCTTTGTGAATTATTATCGTATTTAATGAGTTACAGGCGGCAGGCTTAGTAATTTTTGCATTTATTATTAACTTTTCAATAATTGAAAGGTCCGCGCTTTTATCAATATAAATCCGTGCTCCCCCTGCGGAATGAGCAAGGACAGGAATGGTGGAGTTTCGTTGAACTGTCTTCACCATAGCATAACTTCCCCGAGCGATGACGAGATCGACCAAATCGTTACGTTTCAAAAGTTTCATTACATCTTTTCTATCCGTTGAGGTAATAAAATTGATTGCCTCTTTTCTGAAGCAAGTCATTTTAAGTGCTTTTAAAATACATTTATGTAGCATTTTATTTGTATGCATCGCCTCAGAACCACCTTTGAGAATGGCAACATTGCCTGATTTGACACAAAGTGCGGCTACGTCTATAGTGACCTCAGGACGGGCTTCATAAATAATGGCAATCACCCCGATAGGAACTCTTATTTTTTGCAGTAATAGGCCGTCTTCAACAAACTTCTTTTCAATAATTTCTCCTATACCAGCGTTAAGCCCTCGCATTTCAAGAACTTTTTTAATCATATCGTCGATGCCTTTTTCGTCAAGAGTTAGTCTTTGAATAAAGGAAGTTGAAAGGTGATGTTTTTGCGCACATTTTACGTCAATGCGATTTGCTTCAAGAATTGTTATTTTATTTTTTTTCAAAATAAGTGCCAATTGCCTGAGGAAAGCATTCTTTTCCATTTCTGTTTTTTGGGATAGTTCTAAAGCGGCTTTTCTCATAGAATTGTTTTTAATATGATATTTTTAACTTTGCCATTCACTATTGTGGCATCTACATGTTTTTGCTTCAGTAAATTGATAACGATCTGTTTTGCTATTCCTCCACCAACTCCATAAGCGGATCCTTTCATGGTTGAAAGCATGATGAATTTGTTTGCGTTAAGGGCAAGTGCAACTTCGGCGCCAAGATAATCATTTCCTTTAAAACCGTTGAGTTCTAATACATCGTTCTCGTTTATAAAAGGAATAATTCCAAGAGCAATATAGGAGTTCATAAGTCGGGATACGTCGGATATGAGAAAATCTTCCTTTTTAAAAAGTATTTGAGCAATAGTAAGGCTTTTTTCCTTAAATTTTTCGAAAAATGTTGAAGTAAGATATGCTTGGCCAATACCTGCAGAAAGTCGACGGCTTATATCGTCTTGTTTGATGTTTACAAATGCCGAGCCACATCCTACGGCGCCAGAAACAATCAAAACCACACCAATACCGGCGGTCCTCATACTTGAAATTTGCTCAGCAATACATGCAATACGATACTTGTCCAGTTTATTTCGCCTGGTAAGAAGGACGCTTCCGCCGATTTTTATGACATATATTCTTTCCATAAAAAAAACACCAAACCAAGTTGGTGTAAGACTTTTCAAGATCCTCTTTAGTGCTCCTCTTCGCTACGCTCAGAGTAAACTCTTTGCCTTGCAAAATGACACACCTATGTGTATTTGTACGGTGACCTTCCGTACTGCTCATCGCAGTCAGCATCGCTTGGCGGGAAACCAAACTATAACGCTTTTCCGAATTGTAAGTCAATTATAGCAGAAAAAATGGAGAGAAACATAGAAAGTGTAATCATAGCCTGGATCCCTGCCTTCCTGCCTCGCGGCAAGGCGGGCGCAGGGATGGCAAACTGGCATAGAGATTGCCACGTCGCTACGCTCCTCGCAATGACATCAGGGACAGCCGGCGGATTTGAGGAAGCCAGCGCGGGTGGCTTCTGCTTCCGTACAGAAATATTGCTCACCAATGTCCTTTTCCATGATGATTTGATTGTATTGTTTGCAACCGGGGAGATGATAGTATTTTTTGTAGGTGGCTTTGTCTATATTGCCTTTAATAAGACATTGGGAAGATTGGGGCGGTTGGGAGACCTTGGAAGTTTCACGGCAGAGAGGGCTCCAGATGCCGAGATTATTTTTTTTTGCAGTATGAAAGACGGTTGTCAAAATTTCTCTTTGAGAGTTCTTGCGGTAATCGGGTCTGGCCCAACCTTTTTCCATAATAATTTTATTCACGAGTTGGTCTTTTATGAAATAATACTTAGTCGTGTAAATAAGAGCAAGTGAACGACCAAAGGTTTCTTGTACCTCTTCTTCGACTATGACTTGTTTATTCAAAACAAGTTGAGTAAGCAATGTCCTTGCTTCTTTTCCTCCACAACGGTCATATTCGGGTGCATCAACCCCCATGAGCCTGACCCGTTTTCCCGAGGCAAGTTGAAATGTGTCTCCGTCGACGACTTCAGAAACGGTCAGAGACAAACCCCTCTCTTTTACAAAATACAAATTAAGAAAAGAGGAAATGAGAAGAAAAATAAAAACGATTCCCTGAAATATATATTTCACTTTATTTTTATAATACCAGAAATATTAGGGTTTAGGGATATTGGGGTTATTAGGAATATTAGGGGTTGTGGGCACTGGATACTTTTTTAGCCCGGTTGAGGAAGACTGCCCGCGCGGCACTCACATTCCCCTCCTGCCCTTTCCAGGCTTGGAGAGCTTCTTGTTGAAGTGCTCTTCCATAGGAATAACTCAGTTGCCAGGGAAGCTTGCCGGCATAGAGCTTATTCATTTTTGCCAAATATTCAGTTGATTGATCAGGATTCAGTCCGCCGGACAGAAAAACCATACCCGGAACTTCAGGAGGAACAGTTGCAAGGAGCGTCTCAACGGTTAACCGCGCAATATCGTCTGCACCTGTTGACGCAAGGTGCTCCTTTCCAGGAAGAACCATGTTCGGTTTCAAAAGCATTCCTTTTAAGTCAACTTTAAGTTCTTTTAACCAATGAAAAACATCGGTAAGAACTTTTTTTGTGATTTCTTGACTTTTTTGGATAGTGTGCGACCCCGAAAGAACTAATATTTCCGGTTCAACAATGGGAACCAAGCCAGCTTCCTGAACGAGTGATGCATATTGCGCAAGGGCAATGGAATTTCCTGTAATGACTGCCTCAGATGGCATATTTTTGTCCACACTATATACCGCTCTCCACTTTGTAAAAGTTGCACCAAGCTCCTTGTATTCAAGCAGTCTTTTTCCCAATTTATCCAGTCCTTGTGTAAAGACTTCCTCTGCAAGTCCAGGTAGTTTAACGGTGCCCTCATCTACTTTTATTCCGATGTGCATCCCTTTCGAACGAAATAAATCCTGCAGTTTCATACCCCCGAGATTTGGTGTGCGGAGAGTCTCATCAAACATAATAACTCCGCTAATATAGTTCTCAACACCTACGGAAGTCAACATAATTTCACGCCATTTGTTCCTGTTTTCGAGGGTTGACTCAACATTGATAGCCGCGAGACGCTTAGTCATGGTGCCAGTGCTTTCATCAGCGGCAAGGATACCTTTCCTGGGAGCAACTAATTGTTGGGCAATGGTTGAAAGTGGTGTATTTATATGCCCCTATGATATAGGACTGGAGGATAAGGTGTCAAGTACTATTTTCAGAACCCTATTTGAAGAAATGTGTGAAGTATCGATGACAAGATTGTAATTTTTTTTATCAAAAAAATCATCACGATTATATATTTTTTTTAGTTTTGAGACCCAGTTTTCAAGTCGCTCTTTCACTCTTTTTTTTGCCTCATCTAAAGATATTCTCTCCCGTTCCGAAAAACGAACCGCTCTGATATCATCGTCGCAAATCAATAAAACTGTCAGTACGTCCGGTAATTTATTTGCCATGATGCCGGACATCCAGCCGTCCACAATCAAATGACCTTTTTCATGCAATCTATCCCGTACCATATAATCAATTTTCCTTGTCAACTTATCATTCTGTTCCGCCGCATCCTCAAGGGTCATATGTTTTTTTGCAACATACTCGCGAAAATATTTTCCCGTTTGAAAGACAGGCCATTTCAATTTCTTTTGAAGATCGTTAAATAGGGTGGATTTGCCGGTGCAGATTTTCCCTGAAATGGCGATTTTGGTGTAGGTCATGTGCGAAAACCAAGCTTGTCCAAAACGATACCTAACGTCTCCATCGGCCCAGAAGAATAAGTATCAATGACGAGCTGGTAATATTTGGGATCCCAAAAATTAAAATCTCCATATAATTTTTTCCATTTGGTGACGTTTTCCGTTTCCCGTTGGGACATCCAATTTTTTGCTTCTTCAATCGTGACGTTTTCCCTATTCACCACCCGGTCAACCCGGATATCCTCATGTGAACAGATAAGTAACACCCTTAAAACACTGGTGATATCGCGCGCTACAAACCCGGAAAGCCATGCTTCATAGATGAGGTGAGATTCTTTCTGAAGCATGTCTTTGGTCATCTGCTCCATCGCCTGTTCATGTTCATCAGAGCGTGATGAAGCCCCCTGTTTATTTTCATGTATATGATGGACTCGATCAAACTCACGTTGGATTGCTCCGACATTTATCCGTTTCCATGATAAAGCCTTCTCAAGATTTTTGGCAAGAGTAGTGGTGCCGACGGCAATCTTCCCTGAAATGGTTATGTTTTCAAATTTAAAGGTCATAAAAATACACGATTGCATTCTCGAATACGTCTTTTCGCAAATGCAGCAAGCTAGTATGCGCAATTCTAAATATAATCCTGGCAGCCACGCATGCCATTTGCTCAAATCCGCATCCTTCGAATGCTTATTTAAATAATCTCATCACGTCATTAATTGAAACCAATATACCAAGCGCGATTAGCAACACAAATCCTCCTAGGTTGATATATTGTTCGATTTTTTTGTGTATGGGGCGGCCGGTAATCCATTCAAAAATAATAAACACAAGACGTCCACCGTCTAGAGCCGGGAGCGGTAATACATTCATCGCGGCTAAAGAAAGACTTAATAGAGCCATGATATTTAACACATTTTTTATTAATTTTTCGCCGGACGTCTTCACTATTTCATTTACAATCGAATAGATGCCGATGGGTCCGGAAACTGTGTGGGAAACCGGCTCCAGAGATTTTTCTTTGACCGCGACTTTAAAAAGCTCGCCTATTGTGGAATAGTTATAGGCAAGAATGTTGTATGAGTGCATAAAACCGGAAAAGAGTTTTTGCTTTGGCGTCTCATATTTAAGTACTACCGTATCGAGAAGGTTGACCCCGATGATGGCGCGTTTAAGCTTGACGTTGTACACAGGGACGAGTGATACAACTTTCTTTGAACCGTTCTTGACATTCTCAAGATCGAGGGTGACCGGGATGCCGGGGGATGATTTAATAAAATTAATGAGCTCAGATGATGTAGTAATCTGGGTCCAAGGAGACAAGCCTATCCGATAGCGTTGAACGATGTCCTCCACCTTTATACCTGCTTTTTCGGCGGGTGAACCCTTGGTAATATTCGTCGCAATTACTCGCCCCTCCTGGGTACCGAAACGAAAATGATAAGGTCTTAATAAGGGTAATGGCTCAGATTGAAAGTGATTAACAGTAAGGAGTGAATAATATATTGTTATGCCGAGTGCGGCATTCATAATTACGCCGGCCAGAATAATAAGGGTTTTAATCCATGGTTTTTTGTAAACAAAGGCATGGGAGTATTGGCCCACCTTCGCCCCTCCGATTCGGAGGGCTTCGGCGGGTAAAGGAGATTTGGGTGATTTGGGAGATTGGGGAAGTTCGTTGTATTCTTCGCCAAAAAGCTTTACGAAACCACCTAAAGGGATGGCGTTCACGCTATAGATGGTGTCCCCTATTTTCTTTCCCCACAACCGAGGCGGGAAGCCAAAACCGAATTCCTCAACTCGAACTCCGCTTTTTTTGGCAACGATGAAATGGCCGAATTCATGGATGAGGACAAGAAAGCCGAGAATTAAAATAAAGATAACAACACTAATCATTATAAGAGTATAGCAGAATATTAAAAAAATTAAATTGTAGTTATAGACTGGATTCCCGCCTACGCGGGAATGACGAGAGTGAGTTTATATTTCTCTTATTTCTCTTTCTTTTGCCTCTTTAATTTCAAGAAGTTGGGAATTTGCTTTCTGTGTTATGATATCAATTTCTTTCTCTGTGCGATATTTTTCATCTTCTGTCATGGTCTTTTCATCAAACTGTGTCTTTATTTTTTTCCGTACATCGTCACGGTGATTGCGGACAATGTTTCTTTTTTCTTCAATCTTTTGATTTACGAGTTTGATATATTTTTCCCGCTGTTCTTCAGATAAAGGGGGAACTCGGATGATAAGACGGGTTCCTTGTACCTGCGGAGAAAGCCCCAAGGGGGATTTGAGAATGGCTTTTTC
>CAYINK010000055.1:0-6560 GCA_964364765.1 uncultured Gammaproteobacteria bacterium | reverse complement strand
TCGCCACCATGGTGTTTCTTAAAAAAAGTTTTAATAATTTCTTCAATTGATTCATCCTCTACGGTGAGGTCTGAAAAGGGTAACGATTGGGTGATATGTTTGATTTTTTCGGGAAGAAAACCCTTTTTTATCAAAAAGGTAACCTTGGGATAGGAAAGGGTAAAGGGTGCTCCGATTCCCCGTAATTCGGTGTCATTCACCATTTTATCCAGAGTCACAACTACCCGCTTCTCTACCGTATATTGTTCAATTATATTACTCAAACTTCCATCGTATACTATAGACCCATTATGGATGATGATCAGACGCTTTGCCAGGCGCTTCACATCTTCGAGGTAGTGACTGGTCAGAATAATCGTTGCTTTTGTTTCGGATTGATATGACTTGATAAAGTTGCGGATTGCCTCTTGGGAAAAGATGTCCAAACCTATCGTCGGCTCATCAAAAAAGATAATCTTTGGCCTATGAAGAAGCCCTACTACCAATTCCATCTTCATCCGCTGTCCAAGGGACAACGTTTTTACGGGTTTGTCTAAGAGGTCTGTTGCGTCTAATAATTCCGTTAACTCACCAACATTTTTTTTGAAATCCACGTCGCTTATTTCATATATTGTTTTCTGTAATTGGAGTGAGTCTCGGGTTGATAGATCCCAAATGAGTTGATTTCGCTGTCCCATGACAAAGGCGATTTGTTTTAAAAAGCGGGGATCTTTTTCAAAAGGAGTTGTATTCATAACAGATACCATTCCTGAGGTAGGGTAGAGAATCCCGGAAAGAATTTTCAAGGTCGTCGTCTTCCCTGCTCCATTGGGGCCAATGAAGCCAACCAGTTCGTCTTTCCCGATGTCAAAAGAGATATTATTCAGAGCATGTATCTCCTTGTATTGACGGGCAAATACGTCCAGAAAAAAATTCTTTTGGCGCGTGTGGACTTTGTAAATTTTGGTAAGGTTTTTTATGGTGATCATATATATATTCAATATCCAATACTACCAATATCCAAACTCCAATTTCCAAATTTTCAATTCTCAATCACCAAAGTGTTAGATTTTGGAAATTTGTTTTTTGGACATTGGTAATTGGTTGATTGGTAGTATTGGTCATTGAAAACTTTTATCCTCCCCAACTTTGATACCTCTTAAGGGCAAACTTCCAAAACACAAGAGAAAAGTACAATCCTCCTAATGATATCAAAAAAGCAATTAAAGCTGTCCTAAAAGTGAGAAGTCCTAAAAGTGCTTGCACTGGTGTCCCCATCATGATGCCGATGGGGATGATAAATGTGAAAAATCCACGAATTGGCTCTTTATACATTTCCATAGGAAAGCGCCCCATGGCGGTAATATCACGATAAATCATGATGGTGTGGTCAACTTCGGTCGTTACAATTCCGAGGGCCAAAACGAGGATATGAAAAGCGGTTATCAAAATCATCGAGTTTACGATAAACAATATATAAATCATAAAATTGCCCAAGTGAGGGCTTGCCGATTTCAAATAAATAGATAATGCGATACCAATGAAGGGGACGATGAGCACAACGTCCAGAAAATCTATTCCCCCGAGAAGCACGCGGATAAAGGGATGAAATGGTTTAAGTAAAACCATATCAAGCCCTCCTGAAAGTACTAAAGGGCGGAAACGGTAAACCTCACGGTACAAAATTTGGCTTAACGTATCCAAAATATTGTAAGTAAGATAAAAGAGAATAACCTGATCAAATGTGTATCCTTTTATAAGTCTGGTGCGGCTGAAGAGGAGGGCGATGAAAATAAAAATAAAGATGACGCGGACCGCTTTGCCGGCCAGAAAAAATACAACCCCTACTTTTCCCTGAAAAGTAGTCTTCAGGGAATATCGGGCTAAGAGAATAAAGATTTTAAGATTTTTTGAAAAGGAATTCATATTTTTCTATTATTTGTTGTGGAGCCATTTATGGCTCCATAATGTTAATTAAGGTGCGATGAATCGCACCACTACAAATCTTCAAACTCGTAAAAATGTCACGATCTTCGTTCATTAGGATTTTAACATTGCTAACTCGCAAAAAAGACTTTTCCTTCGCTCTCTTTTGTCATCCCCGCGTAGGCGGGGATCCAGTCTATAATGACATTTTAGTCTGGATTCCCTCCTTCGAGGGAATGACGCTTCTAACGTCCCCAAAATGAAAACGTCTTATTTCCGCGCTTCCAAACAGCCATTGCAAACCCATATAGTAGGAATACCCAAACGCACGAAATGGCAAACTGCAAATAAACCAATGACCAATCAACGTGTCCGATTAGCATTTGTGCAGAAAAATAGAATAGATAGGGGAAAGGAGTTATTAGTAAAAGATGATAAACGGGAGAAGGGAGCAGATTGAGAGGGAAGTAAGAGCCGGAGACGAAAAAGACAAGCATGGTAAACAGGAAGCGGGGCGCCCAGATTTCCGGTGTCCAGAAACCGATAAAAGATAATAGAAGGTTGATGAAAAAAGCAATAAAGATACCGTTTATAAAAAATAATAAAAAGAGAAGGGGTTGTTGGGGCAGGATAAGGGTTGTCTTAAACAACCAGAGAACCAATCCGAGTTCCAAAAGAGCGAATATGATATTCATCACTTTATCCGTCAGGTCCCGTGCAAAATAATATTTGAAAAAAGAAATGGGTTTGAGGAGAATATTTATGATGGTGCCGTCATTGATGAATGCCCCGATCTCCGCGGTGCGGGAGCCCATGACAAATGTGGAGATGAGACTTACATAGAGAATATAGGAGATCATGCTATCTTTTGAGTAATCACCAAAACTGAGTCCTTTATCAAAGACCGCCGACCACAAAAAAAAATTTAACAGCAAATTTAAAAACATCCGCAATCGCCAAAGAACAAAATTAAGTCGATACGCGGAATATTCTTTTACCGTGGTTTTGAAGATTTGGAGGTAGGGAGTGAGGATAGACAACATATATGTATTATATACCGTATACTTATAGCTGTATGATAATAACACCTGAGGCAACTCCTTTCATATTACAAGCGCGTTCTCAAACTAGGGAAGCAAATAGAATGGAGTTAAGCAGGGGATTGGTTGAACCAGGCACATTGATTATTGATGCAAAGGGACACCTTCTCCCTCCATGGTATAGGGAGCCTGAATCAAAACCGGTGCCAAATAGATATGAAGAAGTATATCGGGCAAAGGTTCCTCTGTCTGGAATAAAGTTTCATGTCACCGGAAGAGATATTGACGCATATCAACCCATAAATGTGGCAGAAATAACGTACTGCTTTGATGCAGAACATAAACCAGTCGTCATCTTAGGGGACGGCAACGGTCATATGGTAGAAATACCGCTTGGCGATCAGAATAAGTCATTCATGCAAAAGCTTGCAGATCTTCAATCTCAAATTAATCAAGAAATGGAAAGAGAAAAACCAGATATAAATGCCGCAATCACAACGTTCAATCAACTAGAAAAAACGATTTCCGAGAATACATTGATAACGGGAATTTTAGATGGGCTGGGTTCAGGTTTGACAGTGAATGATGTAGCCCTGAGAGTCGCAGGCGGGGCATTGAAATAAATTCTAGCGCAATGAATCGCGCCACTACATAACGGGATTGCTTCGTCGTCCTCCGAATCGGAGGACTCCTCGCAATGACATTCAGCTAAGTATTGAAGTGAGTTCTATGTAACTAAATTTTTTCTTGACAAATTTTCTGACGTCTGATATCATACAAATATGAACCAAATCATCACCATCCGCGATAGAAGGCAGATAACCATTCCTCGTATATTTTTAACTAAGTTTGGGCTTGATGTGGGAGATAAACTCATTGTTAAACTGCAGGGCAATGAGATGAAAATAGAGCCTTTGAAGAGTAATACCGTCGACCTGCTTACAAAGATACATGAAATTATAAAAGATTCAGGTATATCTGAGAAAGAAATACAAGCGTCAGCCCGTGCCTTGAGAAAAAAACTGGTAAAGAAATATAACCTCATATGAAAGAACTTCGGGTATTTATAGATACCAACGTATGGTTCAGTGCTTTTTGGAATGAGGGAACATGTGCACAATTGCTTCAAGTATTACGTACTTCTCCATATGAACTTGTTCTTTCTCAGCTGGTATTGGAAGAACTTATGAGAAATAGTAAAAAGAAGATGCCCAATCTTTTGCCATTTATCATTGATTATTTAGATACTACAAAGCCAACAGTACTCAAAAATCCTCAGAGAGAAGAAGCGAGGTTGTATATTGGTTTAGCCCGTCTAGATGATCTTTCTATCCTTGTCTCTGCTATCCAATATCATTGCCGCTATTTTATCACCGGAAATATAAAGGATTTTCAAGTTGAGTCCATAAAAAAGAAAACTAAACTTAATATCATGACGCCCGCTCTTTTTTTATCCGAACTAGAAGTTATCTCATAACCTAACCAAATGTCATTGCGAGGAGCGTAGCGACGCGGCAATCTCTTCATTTAAATAAATTGCTTCCCATGTAAAATTTCATAAAATTTTACAGGGTGAACGCCTTGGTTTACACTGGAAATTTCTCTAAAGAAATTTCCATGTGCTCGCAATGACAATCCATATCCATAGATTTAGAGATGACTTCTAAACACCATTTGACAAAAACATCATAATTATGATATAATTTAATCATAAATATGATACTACCCAATATTATCCGCACCATTTCTGATTTACGCTACAAAACAAAAGATGTTATGGCTAAGGCTCAACATGAGCCAGTAGTTTTGTTTGAACATAACAATCCAAAAGGAGTATTGCTTTCTATGGATAAATATGAAGAGCTTATCAGCAACCTTGAAGACTATTATGACAGTATAAAAGCCCAAGAATACGAAAAAGAAAATAAAAAAAAGGTTAAGTGGGCAACATTAAAAGAAATTTTGGTTGATCGTACATAATGAGCCTCATTTTTCATCCTCGAGCAAGAAAATTTTTAAAAAAACTAGTAGACAGAGATTTTCAATCCGTTATTGCAAAAATTAAGCTACTCGAAAACAAAGATCAGCATCATCTGTTGGATCTAAGAAAAATGGCAAATACACAAAATGTCTATCGTCTCAGAGTGGGGAAAATACGGGCCATCTTTGAAATAGATAACTCAAATGTCTATATCTATGATATAGACTTTAGGGGGAATGTATATTAGGTCTTAAATTCATTTAATATATACTTGAACTATGGATTCTAAAAAAATCTGTATAGATAAAAAAACTTTATTTCTTATTCTTTTTCTTGTTATTTCTGTTTCAGCTTATCTTTACAGTATAAATATCATCTTTGTCACAAAAACAACCTATAAATCCAAAGCCGAGGAACCAAAAATAGAAACAAAGAAGCCAAATCAAATATTTGGAGGAACAGTAGTAGCAGATCCAAAGAAATGGCCGTTTGTTATAGCACTATTCCTCATTGAAGACAATACCGTCTCTCCTTATACTAATTTTCATTGTACCGGATCACTCATTGCACCAACTTGGGTATTAACGGCTGGGCATTGTATGACAAAGGGAAATTATAAGGAATATGATGATCCCTTGCTTGAAACAAAAAATATCGCAATATATGCTGGGGGAGTTGATCTCGATCACTGGGAGAGTAAGAATATATTTTATGTAAAAAACATTATCAGACATGAAGAGTATGGTATCCCTACATATGTAGATAATGATATTGCCCTGATAGAGCTTTTTAAACCTGTTCCAATATTAGACGCAGACATACCAAAAACAGTATCTCTTAATGACAATAAATATATTGAAGGGACAAAGATAAAGGATCAATATAATAAGGGGGTTGTCCTTGGATTTGGATATGAAAGTCTATCCGGATTTAAAAGTATTTCACATCATTTAAATCAAGGTATCGTTCCCCTACTTCCCTATTCGGCTAAATTTAATAGACTTGAAATCAATCTTTCTTTAACAGAAAAAACAGAGTTGCCTGTGGGATATCCTCTCGGAGGAGTGAATGCGTGTTATGGAGACTCGGGCGGACCTTTTATCGTGTGGGATGATAGTAAATCAAAGTGGGTTCAGGTTGGTGTGGCAAGCTGGCTGATAGACTTGAACAATGGTGATTGTAACGGAGATAGTATCTATACAAAAGTCTCTGCCTATATTGACTGGATTGAGAAAATCATAAAAGGAAAAAATGGGAAAAATGAAGATTATATTTATCAACCCAATAATGGTACTTTTACAGGTTCAGGAAAGGAACTCACCGAAGACGACCTGCGGGAGTTTGAGTGCAGGATAAATAATAAAGGAATACCACTCAATGGAGCAACTTATAAATGTGGGAATGAATTAGAGGAAAAGAAGATTCCCACAGTTATCCCACCAGGGGTGATGCAGGCAGAATAACTATCTATCCCAATCTTCATATTGACAAAATGACAATTTGTACATATAATCATGGTATGAACACGGTAAACGTATCTGAATTTAGAAATAATATAGCCGATTATATTAATCGGGTCATATATAAGAACGAGTCTTTTTTAATAAAAAAAGGTAAATCAATTGTAGCTAAAG
>CAYINK010000054.1:0-6609 GCA_964364765.1 uncultured Gammaproteobacteria bacterium | reverse complement strand
CGCTCTACGTCGAGTGCGCCCGCAACTCCCATACCAACCGCCGTTGCCGCCTGACGGTACACATGATCAACACAGTCCCCGACGGCAAAAACACCCTTAACCGAAGTAGAGCTTCGGTAATTTCCAATTTCCAAATTATCAAACTGTTTGAAATTTGGATTTTGAGATTTGAAATTTGTTTGTGATTTGTGATTTGTGATTTGTGATTTTAAAAGTTCGTATCCGAGTCTCTCTGAAGTTACAACATAGCCTTTACCATCCATCTCAACCTTCCCCTTAAACAAATCCGTATCCGGTTTGTGCCCAATTGCCACAAACAAACCATCCAATTTGATTTCTCGTTTTATGTCATTGCGAGGAGTCTCGGCGGGGCCGGACGACGCGGCAATCTTATCAATAGATTGCTTCGCTTCCCTTACAGGGTAAACGCTCGCAATGACAAGGCGAATCCCTTCAACTCTATTTGCTCCCAATACCTCGGCAACCGCCGCATTCCAAATTACCTCAATTTTGGGATTCTCAAGCACTCTCTTCTGCATGATCTTTGACGCTCTAAATTCTCCCTTGCGGTGGATGATGATGACATGTTTTGCAAACTTCGTTAATGTCAAAGCCTCCTCAAGTGCCGTATCTCCTCCTCCAACAACTCCCACAATTCTATTTTTAAAGAAAAATCCATCACACGTTGCGCAAGCCGATACTCCTTTTCCTCGCAGACGCTCCTCTCCAGGCACTCCAAGCCACAGGGCTTTTGCGCCGGTTGCAATAATCATTGCCTTTGATTGTACGGGCGGGAATATTCCCGCCCCTACTTTATATGGGGACCCGGCAAATTCAACCGTCTGCACATTTTCATCCCGTATCTTCGCCCCAAACTTTATGGCTTGTCTGCGCATTCTTTCAACCAATTCAGGCCCCATGATAGACTCATATCCGGGATAGTTTTCAACTTCTGAAGTGAGGGTAAGCTGGCCCCCTGGGGGAGATCCGGCGAAGATGGTGGGTGAAAGTCCGGCACGCGCCAGATATATACCGGCAGAAAGTCCCGCTGGCCCACCGCCGATTATGACTACGTTTTCTATGGTTTTATTCTCTTTCACAGTTGGTAAATAAAATCAAGGTAATAGTATCAGTAACCACCAATAATTTCAAATTACAAATTACAAATCCACAATTCAATTTTTAATTTAAAATTATAAATTTGAAATTGATTTGTTTATTTGTGGATTTAAAATTTGTCATTTGTAGTAGTGATTATAGATTAATCGCCCTTTTAATCATCTCTTCCACCCTACTTACATCCTTTTCAGGTAAAAATTCACACATATCCGACACCACAATCTCACGCGAAAGGCCGTCTATCGCCTTCTTTATGGCAGATATCTGCTGGAGCACGTCACCGCACTCCCTCTTCTCCTTTACCATGCGCTGTATCCCCTTCAGTTGCCCGACTATTCTGTTTATACGTTGATCTAGATCCATATGTTTATACTCCCTACTAGTACCCAGTATACTACTTACGCAAATAATTTGTCAATAGGGAAATCTAAAATGGAGACGTCGCTAATTATATATGCGGGAAATAAGTTATCCACAACCTATCCACCGTAAAGGTAACCAAACCACAAGTTAATTACCTTTACGGTGTAAACACGCATTTGTCATCCCCGTGAACCTGCCTGCCGGCAGGCAGGTTCGCGGGAATGACAATATTAAAGAATATTCTTAAGAAGGGAAAATACTGTGCGAATCATTATGGACACATCAGTCTTCAGCGAATGATCACGTACATATTCCACATCCATCCTCATCCAAGTCGTAAACGGGAGTCGGTGAGCTCCTCGTACCACCCACTCACTCGTCATCCCGGGAAGGACCGAAAAACGAGCCTGGAAACGTCGGGGAATGAGCCGCGCTTCGTTTAAGGGAAGAGGGCGCGGACCCACTAAACTCATATCTCCTTTGATTACGTTGAAAAGTTGAGGAAGCTCATCCAACCCGCTGTGGGAAAGAAACTTTCCCACTCGGGTATAGCGTGGGTCGTGACGGATCTTGAAAACCGGCCCATCAGCCTCGTTTTTTTTACTTAAACGGGCCTGTCTGATCTCAGCTCCTTCAAGCATGGTGCGTATTTTATAGAGAGTGAATGGCTTTTTGCCCAATCCCGTCCGTTTCTGTTTGAAGATAAAAGGCCCCTTCGAGTCCAACCGCACTATAATATACATTATAGAAAGTACCGGTAAAAGAAGAATAAAACCAGCCAACGCAATGAACCTATAGATTATAAAGCGAGTCATGTGAAGCATTATACTATCTTTCTGTTCTTTTCTAACTCTGTGTTTGTCATTCCCGCGAACCTGCCTGCCGGCAGGCAGGGGCGGGAATCCAGGCTAAAATTACAATATAAATGCAATTGTAGTGGTGCGATTCATCGCACCTTGATGAACATTAGAGAGCCATAAATGGCTCCACTACGATACTCATATTGAACTATTACATAGTGAAAACACGTAACGCTTCAATAGATTTGCTTATAAACATATAATATACTTTGAAAACATATGGGAGATTCCGAGCCAAATTCTGCGTTTATTCCAACCACAGAGCAAGTTTCACCCTTTGGGCAAGTCCAGGAATTTGTAACAAAAGTTTGGAACCACCCACTCGTAGACGAGAAAACCCGTGCACACCGGCTGAAAGCACGTTCAAAGCTCGAGCAATACCTGGATATCAACCGCATTTCTCGTACCGATTACTTTTATATTCCAGTAGGAAGCCTTCTTTGGAATACAACAGATGAGTCCGATTATGATTATCAACTCTGTCTTAAAAACCGAGAATTGTATGATTGGTTATATGGTAAGGACGCTCAATCTCGTGATAATTCAATTCTTGGAAAACCACAATTAAAAAAATATAATATAGATTTACTATCTGGTCCTGAATGTCTTACTGGAGACATAAAAAAAGATTTATATTTTCTTCGCAGCCTCCTTTTTACACCTGATGAATTTATTGGGGGAAATCTTCAGCAGGTACAAGAATTAAGGTTGACCCTCGTAGAACACTATGCAGTAGATGATTCGCCTGAGAGAAGACAACAGATGCTTGAAAATTATTTTCAGGATCGGTTTATCTCCTGGGAAACACTAAGAAAATTGACTCATGATCCCAAAGTAGTTGTGAATCCACTAATAAGAAAGGATCGATTTGATAGAATTTTGCAAGAAAGGTCAAAAATAGCCACACGCTCAAATCCTGAAAGAGATCAAGGAGACTATAAGAAAGCGTTTGAAAAAGCAAGAAAAAATATGCATGTTCCAAGCATTCAAACCTATCTTGAAGCCATGAGACAGTCTGGCGGTAGTCTAACCCTCCTGAAACCAAGCCAACAAAAGGTTGTTACACAAGCCCTCCCATAACCTTGCTACACCGTATTGTTACACTGTAGCAAATCAACCCTTACTCAAACTCTCCAAGAACTCCTTATTATTCTTTGTCTTGGAAAGCTTGGTGATCATGGCGGTTAAGCGCTCCTCAGGGGTCAAGAGTGACAACATGCGACGTAAAGTATTGATGCGTGTCTGCGTCTCTTTGTCAAATAAGAGCTCTTCATGCCGTGTACCCGATTTTTCCACGTCGAGTGCGGGGAAGATCCGTCGGTCCGCAAATCCGCGGTCTAAGTGAACTTCCATGTTACCCGTACCTTTGAACTCTTCGTAGATAAGGTCATCCATCCGTGATTCAGTTTTGATGAGACAGGTACCAATTATGGTCAGACTTCCGCCTTCTTCACAGTTTCGCGCGGCTCCCAAAAATTTCTTCGCGGGGAAAAGTGCCGCCTGATCAAAGCCTCCTGACATACTGCGTCCGCCACTGCGGTTGCCGTTCTGACGGTTGTCAACTGAGAGGTTGAGCGCACGAGCTAAACGAGTGATGGAATCAAGGAGGATGACCACGTCATCTCCCATCTCAACCATCCGTCGGGCGCGGTCAAGGGCTAAGTGTGCTACTTTTACCTGTTGACGGGGTGACTCGTCAAAGTTGGAAGCCGCAACCTCACCCTTCATAAAGCGTTTTATTTCGGTCACTTCCTCAGGTCGTTCTCCAATCAAAATCGCCATGAGCTTCACTTTTGGATAATTCTCAGTTATGGCCTCAGCCATTTCTTTCAAGAAAGTCGTCTTTCCGGCTTTGGGTTGGGATACCACGAGAGCCCGTTGTCCAAATCCTACCGGTGAAATAAGGTCGGTGATGCGCATGGAAAGGACATCTTGTTTGGTCTCAAGCATGATTTGTCTATTGGGATGAAGCGAAGTTAATTCGTCAAAGTTTTTCCGTTGTCTACTCTGTTCTTCGGTCAACTCAACTCCGTTGATCTTTTTTATCAAAAGAAGGGAATGAAAACGCTCCCCCTCTTTGGGTGGGCGGGCCAATCCTTCAACCAAATCCCCTTTTCTCAGCCAAAACCGGCGGATTTGGGAAGTGGAGACGTAAATATCTTCGTTCGGATTGATAGCATACTCTTTTCTCAAAAAACCATACCCGCCAAAAGTGACATCGAGAATACCACTGGCTTCATAACTCATCTTCAAATCTTCCTTCGACCGTTCCTCAAGGGGCATTTCCCGCATGTGAGAGCGTGCTGGCATAACAGCCGGAACTGGGGGAGCCGCCTTGGGAGCTTCCTTTTTTGCAGGCTCGGCCATATCATCCACAATCATAATGGGTTTTTCCTCGTAAGTTCCAAGCATCGAAGACACATCGAAGGCTTCCTCCTTGGGCTCTTCAGCCTCTTTCTTTCTTTTAGTGAACATAAAAAATGAATGAAAATAATAATTCTATGTCATTGCGAGGAGTCCCGCATTGCGGGACGACGTGGCAATCTTAAAGTCTTAAAGATTGCTTCGCTATTATATGAGTGGCTCGCAATGACAATCAATACAAATATATAAAGAGATTTTCTTTACATTTTTCCAATAATACTAATCATGATATGGGTGATATATACACGGAAAAAAGGGAGTAAAGGATCCTCTGCAACGGGCTCGGCAATGATACTTTTTCTATTGATTAAATGGGTGGGCGCGATCAGATCCGAAGATCCAATACATCGCTTTATAGCCATGACTTGCGCCAAGACTTTCCCTTAAGGTTACAAGCGTTAGAAAAAGTTTTCAATTTGCCTAAACTCCCATCAAGAGGATCAACTCCAAGTATACTAAACTTGTATCTTGTTTGTCAAATGGTATCGTACCACTTTTTTATTTAACCTCATTGGTGTTTGTGGAAGATAAGTAAGAAGTCTCAATAGAATGCTATTATGGGCTCATTCATTACACATATCTGATAAAATAGTGGAGATGAGAAGACCAGAAGGCTTTGAACCACCAGGATCAAAAAATATATTAAAAGACCATAGCCAAGTTTTTGCAGAAGTGGATAGATTAAGGTATTTGGGACATGGAGGTGTTGTTGGTTTAATAGCGGTGAGACCTTTGACTTATTCTCATATTCTTAAACCCATATCAACAATTATGAAACCACAAGTACAACATGAGGAATTGTTGCTCGTGAGAAGAAAAGGGGGGATATGGAGTAATCCGGCAGGTCATGTTGAGGTGGGTGATACAGTATTTGAGGCTGTTGCGTGTGAGGCCTTACAGGAAACAGGGTTAAGGACAATACATGCTCTCGATTATGTTGTTTCAGATTTATTAGATATCGGATTTACAGAATCTAAGAAATATTATTTACTTTTCAAGGCTTGGGTGAGAAATAATTTTACTCCACAACTTTTAGATACGGGCTCTGATCTTGATGCTGTTGGTTGGTTTGATGCTGGAAATGCCCATGGTTTATTGGGAAATGATCCCGTCAAATATCAAAAATATCTTCAAAGGTATTTAGAAGGGTGGCCTACTTCTCTGCGAATGCGAGAAGATTTCTTTCTTAAGAAAAGCAAAATGATACAGTTACCTCCGAAGTAAAAAAAGCTATAGTATCACAGACTATTTGGTAGTATAACCTGTAGCTTTTTTATCCGGGAAAAGTGTTTTCTGTTTCGAGTTACTAAAACATCTTTATGGGTTAAGGCCGTTGCGGCAATGAGAAGATCAAAGTCTGCCAGAGAATTATTCTTCTTCTCTAATTCTATTTTTACATCAAGATACGTTTCAGCTACTTTTTTATCAATAGAAATAACTGAGATTCGATACTCTTCAAGCATATTTTGGAATATTTTTATCTTATTTGAAGCTTTATTTTTCTTAAAACCATACACAACCTCTATCCAAGAAATTACACTTATAAAAAGTTCATTATTTGTAGTTGAGTCTTTAAAAAAATTAACGGCGGAGTTTTGATTGTTTAAAAAGTCTATTATTATGTCAGAATCTATTAGGATTCCCATGTCTATCTCTTAAGCTATAAGCTTAAAATTTTTACGAAACTTTTTCATATGCTTTTTCATATTTTTTGCTTCAACATCACTAAGAATACCCGCATATTTTTTTATTTTATCCTCAGTTATATACTCTTTCTTTTCTTTGTAAACAACTACTTTAGCCACAATTGATCTACCTTTCTTTATTAAAAAAGATTCGTTCT
>CAYINK010000053.1:0-6763 GCA_964364765.1 uncultured Gammaproteobacteria bacterium | reverse complement strand
AAAACACAAAAAGCAATTATTCTTGCACACGGCATAACCGAGAACAAAGATGAACGCGGGGTATTTATCGATATCGCCGAGTTGCTGAAGGCCAATGGCTTTGCGGTATTTCGTTTTGACTTTCGTGGTTCGGGGGAAAGTGGAGGGAAATCAGTTGATCTGACAATTAAAGGAGAGGTGGATGATCTTTCAGCCGCCATAGACGAAGTAAAATTGAAAGAATATACCCGCGTTGGATTACTAGGAGCATCATTCGGAGGAGCTGTTGGGATACTCTATTCTGCCGAGCATCCAAAACAAATACATTGTTTGTGTTTATGGAATCCGGTTTTAAATTATGATCATTGTTTTCTTCATGCTACAACACCCTGGATAAAAGACAAAGTGGGTCACATGAGGCGAGATTTTGAGGAGAAGGGTTGGACAACCTTGGGGAGTGTAAAATTTGTTATCGGTAAGCAATTATTTGAAGAGATGAAGAATCTTTTTCCCTATAAAGAATTATTAAAAATAAAAATTCCAACAGTTATTATTCACGGAACAGAAGATAAACATGTTCCCATCGAAGATAGCAAAAACTACATTGAAGGAGTTGGTGAGCTAGTGACTATAATCGGCGCAAGTCATGGATTTCATGAGAGGGGTCGCATTCAGCAGGAGGCATTCCAATCAACTCTTTCATTTTTTAAGAAGAATCTAGCTTAGGAATATATTTCCAGAAGCTTGTCTTTAATCATTTCGAATATTTTTTGATGACCCAATGAGTTTGCATGCAAACCATCGGTATGAAGCAATTTCTTGTAATCTTCTTTGACAAAAGTGTTATATACATCAACGTAGGGAATATTCATTCCAGTTGCGACCTTCTTTGATATATTAGCACAACTTCGCGCGTCATTCGCAAGGTAATAAATATCCATCCAACTGCATGGTGTTGTTTTTGTTTCGTCAATTGGATAGACGCTAACATACAATACATCAGATGTCTTTTTTGCGTCCTGAATAATTGTTCTGATATTCGCCTCAACCTGTTCAACTGCGAATCTGGTTGGTTTGTCACGACCCCCATCACGGATAAAGTCATTTATTCCACACTGTACAATAATCAAGTCCGGTTTGCGGGGAGGAATCTCTGTTTTCAGTCGAGCTATAACCTCATAAGTCATGTCTCCACTTATTCCTAAGTTGTAGACTGAATTATGTTGATTTTTAGCCTCCCGCCATTTTCTCAATCGTCCCACGAAGCCCTGCCCTTCCACATCCACCTTACCTTCGCAAGAGGAAGCACCAATACAAACAATTTTTTTTGGAAACATAATTAAATTGTATCAAAAGTTAAACTTATTGCCGCCATGTCATCATGTAGTTTAAACCGAGGGTATTTAAATTGAGTATCTTTTGTTTCAACTTCGCGGACATAATCTTTCAGCTTTTTTAATCCCATTTTTTGATACAAATCTATCAATTCTTCAATTTTTTCTCCTTCCGAGGGATTTTCCTGTGGAAGAAAAAGACCATCGGTGGTGATCAAAATTTGTTTGATTTCACTGATTTTTTTCGTTCCCGTTTTTATGAACCCTAACACTTCTTTTTCTCCACTCAGAGTTCCAAAACGGACATTCGCTCCATGACGATCCATTAATAGTTGGTCCATCATTCTTTTATCTTTCCCCCATTCTCGTATTCCTTCCTCATGAGTAAATTTCATCCAGAGTAGTAGCGCCTTCTTATCAGAATTATTACTACTCATAATCACTTCATGAGTACCGTCTTTATTTATGATGATTATCGGACTATCTCCAACTTGGATATATTCAAGTAAGTCATTCGATGTACGAACAACCGCAAGAGTCGTACTTAATCGCTCTTCCTTTTTTGTTAGATCAATATTTCGATCAACCATAATCTTCTCTAATTTCTGAAGGGAAATTTTTACGATATTTTCAGGTGGCAAAAAGGGGTGTTTTTCAAACTCTTCTTTAACCAACCTTGAAGCGACTAGACCACCGGATACCCCACGGTTATCTTTATATTTAGTGAGACTGGTAAGTCCATCAAACACACCAAAAATAGATTTTGAAATTAGAAGAGAATCCTCATTCATTTCGCCCGAGCCCTTATCAAGTACGTATTCAACGCGCATTTCTATTTATTCTTAATTACTATATTCACTTCGATTTATCGATAAATCGAAACATGTTAAAAGATTATAACTCAAAAATATCCAAATGATTTGCTTGGCAAAAGGAATGTATAATTATAACAAGATATGATCAAATTTATTTATTTTGATGTTGGAGGGGTTTTTGTAAACTGTGAGAATTATTTTAAAAAAGTGACCTCAGATTTTAAAATCCCTTATGACATTTTTTTAAAACAATGGGATACTTATAATGATAGTATTACTCGGGGAAAGATAGCACCACAGGAATTTTGGGGTAAAGTTAGAGATAATCTCCAGATTATCGACGGCGCAACATATGATTTCTTAGAAAATTGGATAAGCGATTACATTTTTATTTCTCCTTCCTCAGATTTTGTCAAAGGAATCTCATCAACTTATAGGGTGGGTATTCTAACCAATATTTACGAGGGTATGTTATCAAGATTAATGCAAAAAGGACTTGTACCAAGCATAAAATATTCCGTTATTATCGATTCAAGTGAAGTGCATATGAAAAAGCCCGATGCAGAAATTTATGAACTTGCTCAAAAAAGGGCAAATGTTGCTCCCATAGAGATCTTGCTGGTAGATGATCGTGAGGATTTTATTAAAGTCGCCTCAAATTTCGGTTGGCAAGCGATTCAATTCCAAACAAATAACCCATCAGCAAGCATAAAAGCTATTAAGAAGATGATTGCAACGGCCCAAATTTAACCTACGAGGTTAAAAGTGGATTGCTATGACGGTCTATAAATGTATGATTTCAGATAAAAGACAAATAAGATTTCAAAGCGTAATTTCTCATCGTTTTCAAGACGTCATCATACTTGAAAATATTCATGATCCGCATAATGCGCTAGCCGCTTTGCGCAATTGTGATGCGTTTGGAATACAGACTGCCCACTTCGTATTTGAAACAGAAAAAATCTTTAACCCTGCCGAATTGGGCAAATTGACGTCAGCCTCAGCCAACAAATGGATTGATACAGTAACGTGGAACTCCATGCTCCAGTGTAGTGTTACACTAAAACAACAAGGATTTAGAATTCTTGCAACAGTCATTGATCCGAAAGCAAAACCGCTACAAGAAATAGATTTTAACAAGCAGAAAATAGCCATCATCTTTGGCAATGAAGGATTTGGAATATCGGAGACTGCAAAAAAAGCTGCCGATGAGCTGGTGTATATTCCCATGAATGGATTTGTGGATAGTATTAATTTATCCGTTTCAGTTGGACTCATGCTCTATGAATTATCCAGACAGAGACAAAATAAAAAGATATTTAATTTAACTCAGGAAGAGCAGGAAAACCTTTTCAAGAAGTGGTCCCGAATTGATTTAAGTAAAAAACTACGCGCTCATGGAGTGTCGCCAAAAGATGTTTCAGATTAAAGAATTGTGACCTACCATATTTTCGTTTATGATGGGAGACCCCCACCTCTTTAAATATCGAACCTACTTTTTTCAATTTTATTACCAATTCCAGACAAATAAGTCCTGAGCGTGAGGAAAGCTTGAATTTTTTTAGCAGTGACTTCTTCATTAATCTAAAATCACAATCTACGTCAGAAACGGGCGGATGATAAATTAACTGAAGAAGCTTATTATACATCCAGCCCATGCTTCTTCTTATTACATTGTCTTCCCGACGGAGCTTATATCCGTTAACAACATCTGTTTTTTCATCTATGACTCCAACAAGCTTGGTTAACTCCCCTGGGTCATACTGTCCGTCGCCATCCGTATAGAATATCCAATCATATTTTGCGCGGTTAAACCCCTCAACAAGGGCACTACCGTATCCCTCGTTTATTTCATGATGAACAGCAGTCAGAGTAGGATATTTTTTTTCTAAATCCTCTAATACTTTTTTTGTATTATCAGATGATCCATCATTTATTACCATAATTTCATAATTGAGGGAACATTTTTTTGCAACATCGTCAGCCTTTTTAATCAATTCAGGTAATATTTGCGCATCATTTAATGCGGGAAAAAAGAGGGAAAGGCTTTTTAGTTTATTCATTTATGAAATAAAATACCCGCGGGTAAAAAAAGATAAACAAAATATTAGCAAAAGAAACGAAATAAAAAAATAGAACACCTTAACGGGAAGAGATTTTTTTTCAAGAAAAAGTGCCAAAGATAAAAAGAGAGGATATAGGTGAAGTCCATAACGCGGCATACCTTGAAATGTTCCAGTAAGGGAAGGAATGAGAATAGACAGGATGAAGAATACCCAATAAGACCATCTGATTTTTCGATATGAATATATAATCTTGGCTTTCTAAATATACATTCAATACCGCGGCCTGAATTTCGGGAAGCCTACTATGGCCGGAGACGATCTGACTATCGTATCTAACAATTTCTCCGTAAGATTTGAGCAATTGAATGCGATTGGAATAGTCTTTGTTATTCGTCATAATGGCACCACCATCGCCTAATGTACCAAAATTTTTTGTAGGGTAGAAAGAGAAACAGCCTATATCTCCTAAAGCTCCTACATAATTATTATTGAAAGATGAACCATATGCCTGTGCACAGTCTTCAATCAATATAGTATTTTTTTCTTTTGCAAGTGCAATTACTCTTTTAACATTACCAACGAGTCCGAACATATGGACAAGAATAATAACTTTGGTGTTTTGAGTTATCATTTTTTTAAGGCTTTCAAAGCTCATTTGACCATTTTTATCAACATCACACAAGATCAATTTGGCCCCAGACAAGGATGTGGGAAAAGCAGTCGGATAAGCATTTGCAGGGACGATGACCTCATCATTTTTAGAAAGATTGAGAGCGATGAGACATAGTAAAAGCGCATCATGACCTGAAGAAACGAGATGAACATAAGATACGTCAAGATATTTCTTCAGAGATGCTACCAGCTTGTCATTTTCCAGTCCTTCCAGGAATTGTCCCCGATTGATAACTGAAGAAAAACGAGACAACAATCTTTTTTTTTGCTGAAGAGCTCTTATAGCAACATCATTAAAAGCAATTTTTTGAGTAGTGCGCATAGATTAATCTCGTTCAGGAGTCCAGAACTCTTTGCCTGCCGCATCCCAGTGGATTCTCTTTTCATCAGGGTCTTGAGGATTAAACTGTTGGTTTACAAAATAGAAAAGCTCAACGGGTTGACTGCTTAAATTCATTGATCCATGCGCAACCCCTTTGGGAATAAAAAGGAGTGCCGAATTTCCTCCTCCGAGATTAATTCTCATGATTTTTTTATTCGTAACTGATTTTTTTCTCAGATCCCACAGACCAACAAATAATTGATAAGACCGAGGTACATACCACGCCTCATCTTGTTTGAAGTGCACATGCCAGGCTTTTATAGAGTTTGGAAAAAGACGAGTCCTATTAATCTGTGCGATTCTAAATCCGGGAATTTGATCCAATTCACCTTTATCGTTGAGCCTCATAACTTCAGCAAAATCTCCCTCATCACTTATTACATGTTTGAGCTTAATGACTTGTACGCCATCAATCTCCGAAGCTGGGGAGTAGTCCTGGTTATAAACTTGAGTGCTGATTTGCTGATCAATATCATCAAGGGGCAGTATATTTGACATATATTGATATTGTAGGTAAGTTGGGTTATTTTGTAAAACCTAACTTTATTTGGTCATAGAGTGTACAGCCTTTTTTATAGTAACACGCCCACTCACGATCGCCATAGGAAAAGTGCCACCGTAATATTGTCTCGTACCTATGATTTCATATCTGATAAAGTAGGCAAGTAGTCGCTCGGAGTTTCAGTTATTTTCTAGTAAAAATTGCTTGAGTATCTCATATTGCTGATAAAGGCTGGTTATTTCTACATACTCATAATCTGAGTGAAGCCCCTTTCCTTTCGGGCCAAAACATACCCCATTTATATTATATCTATAAAAATGCATGATATCAGTTGCATAGTGGCGGGAGCTAAGTAAAACATCTGTCTTAACCACTTTCTCAGCTATTCTTTTTAATTGCTGGACAAATTGATTATTTGGGTCTACATCTTGTGGGAGTTTTATCCCTTCTCCGAGAGAAAGAGCTATTTCTTTAGTTGTAAGTTTTGAAAAAAAGTCGATTATTTCTTTTTCATTTGCTGAAAAACTTTTAGGGATATAACGAATATCCATTTTCGCCTCAGCTTGATCAGGTATTACATTACCTGTTTTGTTAGTAGTGGTGATCCACATAAGGCTACAAGTTGTTTTCCATGCCTCTTGTATTGGGGTGGGGAATTTCTTCTGCAAAATTTGGATGTAGTCGACAAGCGATGACAGAGCATTTCTGCCTTCCCATGGTGTAGCAGAGTGAGCGTTAGTTCCACTAGCTTTTATAAATAGTGAAAATGTCCCCTTACTCTTAATAACGATCTCTAGATCGGTCGGTTCGCCGGTTATCACAAAGTCTGCACGAATACCTTGTTCCAACTGATACTTTGCTCCATTATATCCTCCGGTTTCTTCATCTGTGACGAGTTGTAGTCCGAGTGGATAATTAACTTTATTAGAAATGTCAAGAAATAAATAAATCATCACAGCGGCTGAAGCCTTCATATCACATGCACCTCTTCCAACTAATCTATTACCAACTAT
>CAYINK010000052.1:0-6852 GCA_964364765.1 uncultured Gammaproteobacteria bacterium | reverse complement strand
AAAGGATATTAAAATCAAAAATTAACATAATTACTTCTCAACATAATTAACGTTTTATATAAAAAATGAAAAAAAATTATCTAAATTCATTAGCAATTTTTGAAACCTATAAAATTCGTCGTATCTATGATGAAAGAAAAGAAATGTGGTATTTTTCTGTGATTGATATTATTTCCGCTTTGACAGAACAGGCTAACTTTAAAAAAGCAAAAAGTTATTGGTCAACTCTCAAAAATCGTTTAAAACAAGAGGGAAGTGAGTTGGTCACAAAATGTGACCAACTGAAAATGCAATCCGCTGATGGAAAATTTTATATGACTGATGCGGCAAATGTTGAGACAATTCTTCGCATAATACAGTCAGTGCCCTCAAAAAAGGCTGAACCTATAAAACTTTGGCTCGCACGTGTTGGGTACGAACGAATGCAAGAAATGACCGATCCGGAAAAAGCGCTCAATAGAAGTCGTGACTATTGGCAAAAAATGGGTAGAGGTCAAAAATGGATACAACAAAGAATGATGGGTCAGGAGATTAGAAACAAACTCACCGATTATTGGAAGGATCACCGCGTTAAAGAACAAGACGAATATGCAATATTGACAAACATTATCCACAAAGAATGGAGCGATCTATCAGTTAAAGAACATAAAAACTTAAAAAGCCTCAAAACGCAGAATTTACGCGATCACATGACTGATGCAGAGCTTATTTTTACTGCGCTTGCGGAACTTTCCACTCGCCAGATTGCCGAAAATATGAAAAGCGAAGGATTGGTGGAAAATAAGATTCCGGCAAAAAAAGGTGGCAAAATAGCCAAAGATGCCAGAATTGCCCTTGAGCAAAAAACAGGAAAAAAAGTGGTAAGTGGAGAAAATTTGACAGGAAAGCCTCATTTTGATAAAATATAGTAGCTCAGATGTGAAGATTTATTAAAAAGAGCGTGTGGGCCCCGCCTTTGGCGGGGTTTACGAGGAGAGGGCCCCGCCACGGCGGGGAATCGGAAACAATTACCAAATTGTATATCTACGGAAACCCTCAAGGCACAACTGTTGTCTTGAATATGTTTTTTAAACCCCTGCAGTAATGCGGGAACCAAAGAAAACATAATACAGTTCTTCATCCCGAGCTACATTATTATTTTTATATATATTTATGTGCGGTATATTTGCTGTCGTCAATGATAAACAAAATTCGAGTGCACAGACGGTACTTGAAGGATTGAAAAAACTTGAATATCGGGGGTATGATTCATGGGGTATTGCCATAAAACCAAAAGGAGCGCAAGTTCTGCAGGTTGAGAAGCATGTGGGAAAAATCGGACAGGCTTCAACCTCATTACCCGCAGGCTCAATTGCTATTGGCCATACCCGCTGGGCTACTCATGGAGGAGTGACCGATGCCAACGCGCACCCTCACTTGGACTGTACTAAGCAAATTGCTGTTTTACATAATGGTATCGTAGAAAATTATCAGGAGTTGAAGGCAAAACTTTTGTCCCAAGGGCATGTCTTTGTATCAGAGACAGACACTGAGGTAATTGCCCATCTTATTGAAGAAAAACAAAAAAAAACAAAGATAGAAACTGCGGTTTTTGAAACATTTAAGGAGCTTGCGGGTTCCAATGCCATTGCAGTTTTAGACAGTGAGACCGAGTCGGTCATCGCCTGCCGAAATGGTTCTCCACTCGTAGTCGGAATGGGAAAAGAGGATTACTATCTTGCCTCCGATGTGCCTGCTTTTTTGAAATTTACCAATGCTGTTCACTTTTTGCTAGATGGTGAGGCGGTGATACTAACTAAGGCAGGCGTATCCTTGCATGATGTTGAAACACATGCAAAAAAAAATTTGGTCATTCAACATATTGACTGGAAGGTTGAGGATGCGGAAAAAGGGGGTTATCCTCACTTCCTGTTGAAGGAAATTATGGAGCAAAAGAAAACGATCCCCAAAACGTCTCAAATAAATGGAGAGGAATTGAAAAAAATCGCGAAAAAAATAAAAGTACATAAAAAGGTTGTCATGGTTGCTTGTGGCACGGCATCATATTGTGCTCTTGCGGCAAAGTACTTTTTTGCAAAGTCAGGAATCCAAGCTCAAAGCTATCCCGCGTATGAGTTTTTACCCTTTGCTAAGTTTTGTGATAAAGATACCGTGTTTATCGCCATATCTCAAAGCGGTGAGACTGCCGATACATTGATAGCCGCACGAAGCGCCAAAAAGGCAGGAGCATATGTGGTAGCGGTGGTAAATGCCCGCGGTTCAACACTTGAGCGATTAGCCGATACTGTCCTTCTTGTAGGAGCAGGACCGGAAATAGCCGTCGTTTCAACGAAAGCATTCACCTCGCAACTTGCAACACTGTATTTACTTGCTCATGAGGTGGGTGGAAGTATTTCTCTTGCGCAGAAAAATTTGAAGGATCTTGGTCAGACACTTGAAGGATGGTTAAATCAGACATTGTTGAATAAGGTGGTTGCTCTTGCCAAAAATATATTGAGTCATGAAGATATGTACTTAATCGGCAAGCACTTGAACTATCCAAGCACGCTGGAGTTTGCCCTCAAAATCAAAGAGGCAAGCTATATCCATGCCGAGCCATTTGCCGCAGGTGAACTGAAACATGGAGTTATATCACTCATCCAAAAAGGAACGATATGTTTCGTCCTTGCCGGTAATGATGAGGTAAAGAATGAAGTCTTATCAAGTGCGGCTGAAGTGAAAGCTCGAGGAGGATACATCATCGGAATTGCGCCGTTTCAATCTTCCGAATTTGACTCCACCATACAGACGCCTGACGTAGGTGACTTGACGCTATTTCCCAATGTGATAGTGGGACAGTTGCTCGGATATTTTTTGGGAGTAGGTCGTGGAACTGATCCTGACAAACCGAGAAACCTCGCAAAGAGTGTGACAGTGAAATAAATCAGTTTTGGATGATTTTTATTGGAAATAAGTGATTATAGAATACATGCCAGTCTTCGTTTGGGTCAATGGTCATATCTAGGGCCTTATTTATTAACTGAATCATTAGTTTAAAACAAGAATATATTTCGTCTCCAAGTTGCCTCTCACTATTTGACTTAAGTAAACGGATATGCTCTTCTTTATTTGGTAATTGGCTCATCATTTGAGATATTTGTTCGTCGTTAAGTCTATTCATGATGGGCGATGCCTTCCATAAACCCAACTTCCAACATAAATAGAGCGCTTGCTTTGGATCCATAAGAAATCCGTCAATAAGTTTTTCAACAACCGTTTTTCTTCTTGATTCCTTCTTTTCAAAAATTGATGTAATCATTTCCGGCGTTAATTGAGGTATATCCTCGGGTATTTTAATTGCAAATTCGTGCCAGATTGATTGCATAACCGCTCTCGAAGCAAGAATCATATAAAATTCTGGGTTTTGATATACTTTTTTGTTTAAAAATCTTATTTCTATTTTTGATTTCTCATCTCGCGGTATTGACGCCTCGTTTATCTCAAATAATGTACCAATATTGTGAACTGCAAAGATTGCGTCAGTTGAAATTCCATCTCTACGCAAATCTACACCCCCATTTTCCGGATTACCCATAAAGTCGGCCCGGAAAATATCTATTGGTTCACTCTCAGGATATGTATCCTGTATACCGACACTCAAACGTGGAATACCGGAAGAACGCGTTGTAAATTTTTTAATACCAAAGGTGAGTTTTCTTCCCTCCTCTCCTATCTTTATTTGTCCTTCTAAAGGGTATTTAAAAATATTTTTCCAAATTTCTATCAAGTCATCACTTGATACCCCTTTTGGAAGTTTAAGATCTACATCAACATCGTTTAATATTTTATCTAATGTTAATTCTAAGCTTCTCTGTGTGAGATCCTCTAAGTTTATTAACGGAGCTAAAATTTTTCCGCATCGTTCAACTTCTTCTAGTGAGTGTCTATCTGGATATATGAATGCATCGTAGACCATTACATATGCCTCTCTAATTGCTTCTGATTTAAGCAATGCATTTATTTTGTTTGTTTGTTCAATTAGTCCTAGCCCTGCCTGCATACGCTGAAGATAAACCAGTTTTGTGTTTCCAATCAAACGTTGGTCTGGTGGCGCAATAGCTTCATGCACTTTGTAACCGCGCAACCTAATGCCTGGAACGTTCTGAAGTAAACCAACAACACCTTGAGTCATTTTCATGAACGCTTCAATCTCATTTGGTTTTCGAGTATCGTAGAGATGACGATATGGGTCCTGCTGGATAATTGCTATTTCATGAGGCATATTATATATTCATTTGGTAACCCTTACCTTTAAATAAAGATACGATTTCTTTATTTACCCCTATTGATTCGAGTTTTGTTTTTAAACGTGAAATTGTCTTGTCAATTGCCCAATCAGAATATAGCTCATGATAATTTTTTCCCCAGATTGCACGAGCGATTTCATCACGTGAAAGAATCTGTCTTTGCTTTAGGTAGAGAGTTTTTAATACTCTATACTCATTCGGTGATAAAACATTTGATAGATTACACATTCCATAGAAAAGATCGTCTTCATGATTTAATTTAAACTGCAAATTTTGATTTTCTATTTTGATGAGATTTGACAATATGACAGGCTTAATTACATATGTTTTATTTTTTTTATTTAATACTCCGATTTCCTTTAAATATGCCAGGGCTATTCCGTTATCGTCAGAGTTTAGGCTTTCCTTAAAAATAATTTTCCTTAAAACTACTTTCTCCCTCATGCCGATTTGCTTAAGAAAAATATTACCTTTTATTTTAAGTTCTCGTTGATTTAGTAAGTCTTTTAGGGTTTTTGAATTGTGGGTTCTCAATATTCGATGCGCGGCTTTCATAAGGAATTTATTACCGTAAAAGTTCGTCATCAGAACTCTTTCGCTTGGTCTTAAATTCAACTTCGCGCGCTCTTCAAGGGTGGAAACAAAATAAATTGATTCCTCGTTGGAAATCAAAGGAATGTAGATGATGTTCTGAAGCAAGGTAAAAGTTAGTTCATTTTGTTCTAATAATGAAATGGTGTTGAGATTTCGACAGTTTATAATCGCGTGAATCCTATTTCTATTAATATCAACTATATTTGAAAGCATTTGAATCATTTGTTCCTTCTCGTTAGTTGTCAATGTCTCTATTTCATCGATAAGAATCGAAACTGAAAGACCTTTACTCAGGAGAACTCTGCACATATCACAAATTTCATGATATAGTTCCATTGCTGATTTTGTTGAAATGGATATAGATTTTTCGTCTCTTATAGCTTCACGAAATTGTATGTGAATACTCTGCAGAAATCCTAATGATTTTTGTTCAATAATCAATGAATTCATGTTTACCTGAACGAAAAAAAAGGAATCATACCTTGTATTAAAATAGGCTCGAAGATATGACTCTGAAAAAATTTCTTTTATATGAAAGCTTTTTCCTGTACCTGGAAACCAGATAACAGTTACCGATTCATTATGTATTAAAGGGGCAAGAATTTTTTTTGCTATTGAATCAAGTGTCTTTTTTTGACCCACGAATACCTTTTTTTCATCATTATTGTCAGAAATCATATATTTTAGTCAGAATTATACTTTATTTTGTCTTTATTGTCAAGCATGCGGAGCTTCATGACGATATAATTCGAGTATTATTTAATATTTAGCCTCAGAACCGTTATAGAGAATTAAATAAACATGCCAGAGATACCACGTCCAAATATTGAAAGCTTTGCAAATCTTGTGAATGAAGGATTGAGACCAGATGTGCCTCAACCTGCAAGTTACTGGACCGCGGCATATAAAACGAGCGAGGGCTTTCGAGAAACAGTTCTCAAGACCCCATTTCAAACGCTTGGGGTATATTTGATCTCCAAAGCCCATGAAAAGTATGGAGGGAAAGATGCGGATACCGATGCACTGCAAGGTAATAATCTTACGTTTGCGAATGCGACTGAAGGATTCGCTACCATGATTGGTCTAAAAGCGTGTGACCAGACTTATAGAGAATTCGAGTGGCAATCTCTTAACCTTCCCAAATATGACAAAGTTTTGAATGTTATACCGCATATTAGAGAGCTACAAAGTGAGGACCAAGAATTGAAATCAGTTAAATACATGAGGGAGCTTTGGGGCGTCGACACTCCCCCTCAACCTGGTCAAATCGATAGACTTGCAGAGCTGAATTCTTTTATGCTTTCGTTGAGTGGTAATTTCCAAGAAATCCTCAACGAGCCATTACTTTTTTCTCACATGCTCAAGGCTCATGAGATGGGAATATCTCCGGGCGCGATTGATAAATTGTCATCACAAGGGCATATGCATCATTTTTATTCTGCCTTTGCTATTAAAGCTCAAATTCAGTCATGTGTTGATGACTACTACCAACTAGAAAAAGCGGTGGAAATGAAAAGTAGTCCAATACTTTCTAAGGAACTTATTCAAATTGTTGAGGGGGCTAAAGAAGGAGATAACTTTAATTCCGTTGTCCTGAGACTAGGTAATGCTCTCAAAACAGCGGAGATAACAAAACAACAGGCGCTGTCTCTTCAAGATAAACAACGGATTGCGGAACAATATCTTTGTGCCAAAAGTAGTTGGGATGAATTTATGCAAGAAATTCAAACAATATGCGGTGACAATCTTCCGCCCTTAGCAGCTCCAATCCTGTTCAAAGGGACCTACGTAGTAATCCTACAACAACATGCCCATCATCTACTCCTAACTCGAGATGACATGAAAATAGTAGATAAATTGGCTAGGGATAGGGTAATTGAAACTCAATCGCCATGTGCAACGGGGGATATTATTGCGTTTATGGATAATGTTTTTAGAGAACGAGAATTATGATAAAACAATACTCCCAACC
>CAYINK010000051.1:0-6858 GCA_964364765.1 uncultured Gammaproteobacteria bacterium | reverse complement strand
ATTGTATCACCTCCAATACCTCCCCGGTAAATATAATATGGTTTCGGTCCGAGCCAAAATCTATCATTAATAAGTTTTGCATTTTTTGCCTGCTCATATAAAGCTGTGCCGGGAAATACCCAAACCGACCCCACCGTCCCAACTTCGTCGGGTTTCATTTTATTAATAAGTTTTTTCGACATAACTTTATCTTGTTCTGTTTCACGAGGAAGACCATACATCATAAGCGCATTTGCTTTTATTCCTGCGAGCTTGGTAATTTTAATTGCCTTTTCTATCATCACAACATCAGTTCTTTTATTAATTTTGACAAGCATGCCAGGTGATCCGGACTCAATTCCATAACTTAATTCATAAAACCCTGCCATCTTCATAATTCTCAATAATTTGATATCAACCTTATCAACTCGTGTAGTTCCATAAATTGCAATTTTTAGTTTCCGCTTAATAATTTCTTTGCAAAAAAGAATTATGTCATCACGACTGCCTGTAAGAGTGTCATCTTGAAAAACAAAATGTTTCGCTCCAAATCGATTTATGAGAGACTCAATCTCATCAGCCACTAATTTACCATTACGCCACCTGTATCCTTTCCAAATCATCCAACTCGAACAAAATGTACATGAAGCCATGCAGCCTCTTGAAAAAATGAGAGGGAAACGCACTTCTCGAGCAAGATCTATTCCGTTCACTATTCCCTCTCCACGTGCAGGATAAATTTGAGGATTAACAAGTTCCCATGCGGGTGGAGGAAGGCTGTTTAAATCCTGTAGCATTGGACGAATTGGATTTTCGATAACCTTGTTATTTTTGCGCCATGCAAGTCCTTGTATTTTAGAAAGTGGCAAACCTTTCACGAGCTCAAAAAGAGTTATTTCACCCTCACCGCGAACAACATAATCTACCTCGGGATAATACTCTAACATTTGTTTCCACATAAGGGTGGGATGAACATTACCAAAAACCGTAGTTACGCCGGGAATAAGCCGTTTGGAGGTTCGAGCTACCCAAAGACCCTGATGACGTCCAGGAGTAAGCGCACCAACACCAACTAAGTCCGGTTTAAATTCCTTCAACGTTTGTATTACTTTCCATTCTCCCTCAATGGCGCCATCGACCATACGGACTTCAACTCCCTTGCAATTCTTTTTTAAGTAAGCTCCTAAATACAGAAGCCCTAAAGGGCTTGGCTTATACCCCCCTTGATCTACTTTTGGGGGATTAACCAAGAGTATCCGTTTGAATCTCATATTATTATTATAGCATGACTTATCCAGTCATATGTCATTGCGAGGCCACAAAGTGGCCGCGGCAATCTCAATGGGATTGCTTCGCTCCGCTCGCAATGACAATTTATCGAATAGTGCCAAAATATATACAGGAAATTTGCTATACTTTTAACCATGACAATACATGATTTAATCTATGATGATTCTCTCATGAGTAGTGAAAACGTGGGAGCGCGGGGAATTCGAAATGAAAAAATAAATCAAATAAACAAAGAATATCTTTCTCAATATAAAAATATTTCTGAAAGATTGCAAAATAAACAGGTTGATTTTGCAAATCTTTGTTATGACAGAGAAACATTAACTATATGTAAAAATGTGTGGAAATCATTTGCGTCTTTTACTAAAAGGGTGGTTTTTGTAGGTATTGGTGGAGGCTCTCAAACTGCCAAAATGCTTTACTATGCTTTTGGGCGAACTAAGAAGGGCCTTCAAATCTATTTTGTTGGAGATTACACAGATCCTGATGAATTTTTACGCCTCCGTTCAGAAATTAATGAACATGAAGAAGAGACGACTGTCGTGGTTCTTTCCAAATCGGGTACCACGGTCGAGGTCGGCGCGGGATATCTTTATTTTCGAGATTTTATGCAGGATAAACTAAAAGAATCATGGAGAAGACACTTTCTTTTTGTAACAGGAGCGCAAGAGGGAATTCTCGTAAAAGAAGCGAAAGAAAATGGGTTAACTCATATCGCGACTTCATCAGTGGGCGACCGTTTTGCCCCTTTTTCCTCCATTGGACTTATGCCAGCGGTAATCATGGGAATTGACGTAGCGAAGTTTCTTTCAGGGGGGGCACTGATGTTTGATCATATTTCAAAAAGTTCACAGGATAAAAATATTGCATGGAATATGGCAGTCTATCAGCACCTATACCAAAAGATGTATGGGATAAACCAGTTTGTCACCATGTCCTACATTTCGCGTCTTGAGGAATTCAGCATGTGGTTACGTGAAATGTGGGGAGAGTCTCTGGGTAAAGAAAAGAAAGGTCTTATTTTATATCCGGCGATGGGCCCAAAAGACCAGCACTCGGTTCTTCAGACATTTAACGACGGCCATTGGTTCAGTACCTTTCTTTTTATATCACAATCGTCATATGATGATGAAATATTAATTGAGAATAGGGGAATTACCGACTTGAATCATTTGGACGGAAAAAAGCTTTCCCACATTACCAACGCATCATGCCGGAATACACAACTAACACTGAAGAATTATAATCGACCATCAGCTCAGCTCATCATTTCACAATTCGATGAGAAGACGATGGGGGAATTAATTGCGCTATTTGAAATGGTTGTTTTATATTTGGGAGAATTTATAGGTGTAAAAAATGTGTTTGACCAACCTGCTGTAACCGAAAGCAGGAAATTTATTGACGCAAGTATGAAGCGCCCCGGGTCTGAGGAGTTCCAAAAAAAACTAGAAATGACTGAAAAAAGCATCAAGCAAACAGTTATTACTTTTCCTTAAAGTAGACGGAGGAGAATATTGAAAAAGGGATACAAATAATTGGAAATATTTTACATAATTTGATATAATCATGGACTGTCACAGAAGTGTTATTAATTCAACTTAGTTTATGAGTAGGATTAAAATTGTCATAGTCGGTGTGGGAAATTGCGCGTCATCTCTCGTACAGGGACTTACTTATTATAAAGATATAAAAAACGATAAGAAGGTTGTGGGACTCATGCATACGGTACTTGGGGGATATAAAATTTCAGATATCGAAGTGGTCGCGGCATTTGATGTAAATAAAACCAAGGTAGGAAAGGACTTGGCCGAGGCAATATACGCAAAACCAAATAATACGTATGTGTTTGCAAAAGTAAAAAAAACAGGAGTTAGCGTAAAAAATGTACCCACATATGACGGCATCGGCGAATATCTTAAAGATGTTGTTGAAATTAGTAAGAATTCTTATTCAGATCCGGTGAAAGTGCTCAAAGAGTCAGGAGCGCAGATTCTTATCAGTTACCTTCCCGTAGGAAGTCAAATTGCTACTGAATATTGGGCAGAAATTTGTTTAAAAGCAAAAGTTGCCATGGTTAACTGCATACCGGTATTTATTGCCTCAAATCCGGTATGGGCTGAAAAGTTCAGAAAAGCAGGGGTACCCATCATCGGTGATGATATTAAGTCACAGGTGGGAGCAACCATCCTTCATCGAACATTGGTTAATCTATTTTTGGACCGGGGAATGCCCGTTGATAGGACCTATCAACTCAATGTGGGAGGAAACACTGATTTTCAGAATATGCTGGAGAGAAAAAGGCTTACTTCTAAAAAAATATCAAAAACTCGATCAGTCACTTCTCAGTTTAAACTTCGTGAACTTGATATTGACCCGGAGAATATTCATGTAGGCCCGAGCGATTTCGTCCCGTGGTTAACAGATAATAAAGTCGCATTTATCCGTATTGAAAGCAGGCATTTTGGAGATGTTCCCACTCACGTAGAGGTTAGATTGTCTGTCGAGGACTCACCTAAATCCGCGGGGGTTGTGATCGACGCTATCCGATGTTGTAAACTGGCACTTGACCGTCATATAGCCGGTCCCCTAGAGGAACCGTCATCTTTCTTTATGAAGTCACCCCCAAAACAGTTTACTGATGCGCAAGCACAGAAAAATCTTGAGAAGTTTATTAGCGCCTAATTTCAAGAGTTCTCTTACCTTTCTGAGCATATTTCATTAATATATGATACATTTTCCCTGTGAAATCGATACCTTTTTTTTTGGCTCCTAATTGAGAGGCACCTATTACTTCCTGAAAAGACAATTGTCCAACTTTCTTACCAAAATCTTTAGGTCCTCTTGATCCTCCAATTCCGAAATATACCTTATTACCATCTCGGTGAATTTGAGCAGACTCAAAATCTCCACCATTCTCTCCCACGTCAAGAACAATATCTATCATCGCTGTTTCTTTTTCATCCGACCAAACCGTAAACAAAGTACCCAGTGAAATCAGTTCATGTTTTGCAAATTCTCCTGTTTCAGAATCAATTGCCATTTTATTTCATTTTACACTTATAATTAATAATCTGCTAAAATTAACTTTGGGCATGCAACATAAAATATGTTTTAGTAAAAAAAATGCATTGATTGTAGCAATAACAATCATCATTATCTCTGTTCCTCTCCTTCTATCTCAGACAGTTCTCAAAAATAAGAGAGGATTTAACTCGAAAGCATCTGAAGTGAATGAAGCGCCCCATATTATTGGAGGTACTCCGGTAACTGATCCAAAAAAATATCCTTTTTTTGTTGTAATTAGCGTGAATACAGGAAAGGAAGTGATATTGTGTGGAGGCACGTTCATCGGCGGGAAATGGGTAATCTCAGCATATCACTGCGTAGAAGATGATGATAAAATAGTTTCACCGTCAAATGTCACTGTCTTGACTGATGTCGTTGACGGTCACCTTACCAGATCATACTCGGTAAAAAACATCAATCCTTATGAGTCCGGAACTCTAACAAAAATAAATAATAAGATTGGGCTTATTAACAATTATCTTATTCTTCATGACATTGTGCTATTAGAATTGAATGAATCCATAATTGACAGAAAGCCTGCCCTTTTACCAACCTCAAATACTCTAGTGCCAAGCGACGCCATAATTATCGGAAAAGGAGATACGTGGAAAAAAACATTTGATATTTATTCTCTTGTTGTCAATGAAGCTCCCATAATACTTGAAGTTATGCCTGATATTTTTACACCAAAAATTATAAATGGCCAAAAAGTAACGGATAAATTTTATTATAATTCTTATGATGTTCTCAGTACTGCAACAGGCGGTGGAGACTCCGGTGGTCCGGTGATAGCGATAGTCGATGGTAAGACATATGTCATCGGTATTATTAAAGCAGGTCAAGGTTTAGGCAAGGCACCCACTGGTTCACTCTATTTAAAAACATCTTACTATACGCACTGGCTATACTATAAAATGGATAATAAAAATTATTTGGAAGGCAGGTAAAATATGTCAGTTGAAGCTCTTCCGTTATTTTCCACAGGAGAATTATTTTTTCTGGGGACATTTGGCATCGGCTTAAGTGCCCATATGGTTGTTGTGCAGTTGAATATTTTATTTGATATCTAAATAAGAGTATTCAAATTCATATCCACTCGGTACTTCTTTATAACCAAAAACCAGACAACTTTCAGAAACTCGAGGAAAATTTATATTTTTATTTTGACAAGCAAGAAATTGAGTAGTAACCGGGAAATATATAAATTCATTATCAACCGTTTGTTTAATGTTTGGCGTTATGTTAGTTGTATAGTAGGAAGATTTTTTAAATTCATTTAAAAATTTTATTGCTTTAGCTTCATAAAATTCCATTAAATATTCTTCATCTCTTCCATTCTCATATAACATTTGCACAAGGTAACCATAATGATCACTTGGAGTAGTAACGCTTAACAGACCCAATATTGTTACATTAGCATCAAATAAAATTTTGCCTTTAAAACCAGATAAAGATACCCCTCCTTCGTTATTTTTATCATATACATAGATATTATCATCAAAAGAAACATTAATCATTTTATTCAAAATCCCGGAAGGCACAATGTTTATTGGTGCAAACCCAGCATTATTTAATAACTCCCATTGGTCATTAGACAAGTTGAAACTCATGATCTTTTGTGCAAAGCCTTCAGTGGGGGTAGGAGAAGAGAAAAGGGTTGGTCTTGAAGTTGAAGTTGGATTTTGAGTGAAAGCTATAGTCGGTTGCATCAGGCAACAGAATAGGGAAGTGGTACCTGAACATTGATATTGATTTCCATGACTTTTTTTACAATTCTGAGTACAACGGGAACTATTGTTATATTCATAGCAACCACTACTATTTGCCACTCCCCCTACGAGGTATGGTGACTCGGCCCGAGTGTTCGTAATTGTTTGACTTCTGGGAAGTTGGGATAACAGAAAAGCCGCTATTCCAAGAAACAGAAACACCATAATTGCCATCACTACTGACTTGGAGAAGCAGTATTTATCGCTTTTCATCGTATATTTCTATATTAAAGAGTATATATATTAAATACAAGTTCGTTTTTTTCCGCTTATCGATTCGGAACAAGAAGATAACAGGAATAATATATGTAGTTGTGGTATAATTAGAGCCATATGACTGAATTTTTAGCTGTTCACGCAACGGGTGCGAGCATCGCCGCCATTGTGCCATTTTTTGCGGCAGTGTACAAAGTATATCTTCAAAAACCAATTAGAGTTCGAAATAGAGCAGAAATATTAAAAGCAAATCATGCAATAATAAATAGGGAACCAATAATGCTTAATCCTGGGGAGTGTTACGATGTAACGCCAGATGGAGCAGCGTTTAACTATACCCTTCAGGTCGAAGGAAACACCAAGGAAAGTGCAACTGGAGTGTTACAAATAACACACCCCGCAAATCTCAACTATATTGTATTAAATAGTAGAGTTGGAAAAGAGCCGACTAAAAAGGCTGCTGATGGTTTTGTTACTTTGGATCACAATAGTGCCTATATAATAGCGGAACCCGTGGATGATGACGTTAATGCTA
>CAYINK010000050.1:0-6864 GCA_964364765.1 uncultured Gammaproteobacteria bacterium | reverse complement strand
TATTCTGCGGGATCTGATTCCGACTTCGGGCATGGTTGCAGTCGATGAGTTTGACCTTTCATCAAAAAAATTTAACCAACTTGAAAGGTTGAGACGCAATATTGGAATTGTTTTTCAGGATTTTAAAATACTGGGTGAAAAAAATGTATATGAAAATATCGCTCTCAGTTTACAAATTACCGGGTTATCCGCAAAGGATGTAAAGAGAAAAGTGGAGGAAGTTTTGGACTTGGTTGGCTTACAAAACAAAGAAAAAGTATTTCCCATACAGCTCTCGGCAGGCGAGTTGCAACGCGTGGCCATTGCGCGGGCGGTCTGTGGAGACAGAAAAATAATTCTGGCCGATGAACCGACCGGCAACCTGGACCCCAAAACTACGTGGGACATCATGAAGATATTTAAAAAACTGGAAGGCAAAAAAACCATTATCATCGCAACCCATAATACTGACATTGTGAATAGTCTGAAAAAAAGAGTGTTCCTTTTGAAAGAAGGAAGACTGGTCAAAGACATGCGAAAAGGAGGGTATGAACTATGAGAGATATTTTTACCGCCATAAAAAGAACACCCTATCAATCGTTTGCGACCTTTTTCACTTTATTTTTAACGCTCTTTTTATCCCTTGCCGTCTTTTTCATTCTTACCTTTTTGTACGGTATGCTCGGATATGTTGAGTCCCGTCCCCAGGTGACGGTGTATTTCCAAACCCAGACTTCAGAAAGTGATATACAGAAAATAAAAAACGACCTTTTAACTTCGGGAAAAGTGGTGTCAGTCAAATATGTTTCAAAAAATGAAGCCTTTACCATCTATCAAAAAATGAACAAAGACAATCCGCTATTGCTTGAGATGGTCTCCCCCGATATTCTCCCTCCTTCACTTGAAATATTTGCAACAAAGCCTACCTTTCTCCCCGAGATTGCCGAGTTTCTCAAAAAGCAACCCGGGATTGACGAAGTAAATTTTCAGAAAAATATCATCGATAAACTTCTTTCGCTTACCTCAATCGTCAGACGTGCTTCCATCATATTCTTTGGTTATTTTATTGTCACGACCGTCATTATCCTCATTTCCATCACCCATTTTAAAATCGCTCTCAAAAAAGACGAGATTGAGCTGATGCGGCTTTTGGGGGCAAGTAAGTTTTATATCAAAAAACCCTTTTTGAAAGAGGCCGTTTTTTTCGGACTGACTTCATCAGTCATTGTATTTTCTATATTTATGGGCGTTTTTTACCTGTCCAGGTATTATCTGCAGTCGTACTTAAGCGGTGTGACTAATCTTTCGATAGACCTGGGATTTTATACCCTCTCCATCTGGCCGGTGACTCTTGAATTTGCAGGTTTAGCCTTTGCATTTACCGCCTTTTTCGGCATTGCCATCTCCACTGCCTCCACCCTTCTTGCAACACAGAAATATATAAAATAAGCTCCATGGGGTATACTAATAGTATGCAAAAACGGAATGTTATTTTCTTTTTATTAATTTTGTCCGTTGTCTTTTTTCTGGCTCCCCGTCTTTTTGCTCAGGACCCTTCTCAATGTACTAGTGGCGATTCTAAAGAAAGAGAGGTCTGCTTAACAAAATTGATTAACGAAACGGATCAGCAAATTAATGGCTATGATTCAGAAATCCAAAAAATGGATATTGAGCTTTCTATCAAGACCTTAACTATTCAACAAACCGAGCAAAAAATTACTGAGACTGAACATCAGATTGATACACTTAATAATCGTATCGATACACTGGATTCATCCCTTACCAATCTTTCAAAGGTGTTGATCCAACGGGTGGTCAGGGGGTACAAAAAACGGGCCTTTTCTTTTTTTGATTTATTTTTGAATTCGGAGAACATGAGCAGTCTCATCAGCACGGTAAAATATCAAAAAACCACTCAGGATAATAACCAAAAACTCCTCTTGCAAGTGCAGGAGGCAAAAACAAATTATGAGGAGCAAAAAATACTCAGGGAAACAAAGAAGAAGGAGCTTGACCAATTGATTAGCACTTTGGAAAATCAAAAAGTTGCGCTCAAAAATCAACAGGCGAAAATACAAAAATTTAAAAATGATGCCAAAAATAATAAAGATTATTACAAAATACAATTAAATTTAGCACGATTACAATTAACTTCTTTTAAGTCGTTCGTGCAAACATCAGGGGGAGATTCGATTATTGCGGCAAATGCATTTGGCAACGGATCAGACGGAGCTTACTATTCCCAGAGAGATGCCAGATGGGCCAACCAGGCAATCGGATACTCGTCCGAATCAATATTGAAGGTCGGATGTTTACTCACATCCATTTCAATGGTTGCGAAAAAAAATGGACAAAATATAACCCCTTCTGATTTTGCCGCAGATCCGTATAATTTTTGGGCAAATACGGCGTGGATGAAATATCCATGGGCTTCCGTTGCAGGAAAATCTATGGCACCAGTTGGAAATATCGATGAGGAATTGAGTAATGGCAACTATGTAATCGTGGGAATAGCCTATTCATCATGCGCGGGGAAATCAGGGGGTGATCATTACGTAGTATTGACGAAAAAAGACGGAAACGATTACATCATGCACGATCCCATCTACGGGCCTGATATCAAATTCTCCTCTCATTACTCGACTATTTGCTCCTCAGCGACTTACAAATAGTTTTGTTGTTCTAACAGGCTAAAATACCACTTTTGTAGCATATAGTCCCTGGACAAATTTTTTCTTCTTCATTATTGTTGAAATGTATGAGGAAAATACATCTTTTTTTGTTGTTTATATTATTTTTTATTCTCCTTTATCCGGTGTTTGGAGAGCAGAAAGTAAAAATAAATGAATTTGCAATCGATTTGAGCCCTCAGCAGGTTGAGCTTATCAATACTTCATCAAATAGTGCAGATATCTCCAATTGGTATCTGGACGATAGCGGAGGAACAAGCTATTATTCTATCCCTCAGAATACTTATCTCTATCCCAATTCATGTCTGGTTTTTTCTGCCGATTTAAATTTAAATAAATCGTCTGCCGACACGTTGCGACTCTTTGATACAACATATCCCCCCACTGCCACAAATGCCTCGCTCATCGACTCCTACGCGTATAAATCAAGCCCGGGGACGGGTAAGTCTTACTTCCGAAGCCCTGATGGGGAAAATAATTGGATTTTAGGAGTCTCAACTTTGGGGCAGTATAATCTGACCGTCCAAAACTGCATCATAACTCCGACCTTAACTCCTTCTCCAATCCCCACTTTGACTATTGCACCAACCATAACTCCATCGCCTACGCCAACTATTCCGCAATCTACAGCAACACCCCTCCTTGACCCAACGCCTCAGATTTACGACAATGTTTTTATTTCAGAAATTATGGTCTATCCGGAATCCGGACAAAACGAATGGGTTGAGTTATATAATGGTAATGATTTTTCCGTCTCTTTGAATAATTGGTATGTTGATGACATTGAAAATGGCGGGGCAACACCGAAACAATTCTCTCAACAAATCACCGCAAAAGAATATGCTACTTTAACCTTCTCCTCCTCTCTTTTCAATAACGATCAGGACAATGTGCGACTGTTGGATTTCAACAAAATACAAAAAGATGGATTTGAATACCAAAATCCTAGACAAGGAAAATCTTTGGGAAGAGTATCTTTTGACAGTGAATCCTTTTGCGAAGAAGAGCCCAGTTATGGAGTAATAAATACTTCCTGTATTTCACCAACAGCCACTGCACAATCTGTCAAATCATCAAGCATATCTTCAATTGCAAAAATAAAAGAAGTTAAAAAACAAGATATAGAAAAAACTGATAATTCTTTCAATACATTTTCAATTATTCCTTCGGCGTATGTTACCCGCAAATCATCGATAACGGCACCAAATGTTCTTGGCACAACCACGATAGAAAAAAAGATGGAAACACAAACCGAGACACCAAAATCTTTAGTAAACCACCTCTCATTTCTTTCCTTTTCTTACTCCATTTTGACTATTGTTTCGGTATTGATTAGAATGAAGAATGCGGTATAGGAATATTTTTTTTCGTATTCTTCGTTATTGGGTTCCTCCTTTTTTATGGATGATGTTTATCTTCTTTCTTTCCTCACAACGAAGTGTGGGTGTCACCCATACTTATGTATATGATTTTATGATTTTTAAAACGATACATATGATTGAATATGCGATTCTTTATTTTCTTTTCTTCCGTGCGTTTCACTCGATAAAACTATCCCTGGTATATCAACTGATCTACCCCGTCGTCGTCTCCATATTCTTTGCGGCAAGTGATGAGATACATCAGTTATTTGTGACATCCCGTGAAGGCACTATTCGCGACGTGTTAATTGATACGGTTGGCATTATAATAATGTATATCCTCATCAGGACAAATCTGAAGTTTCTCAAACGGTTTATATGAATCTGAAAAAAATATTCTTTCATTTTTTTACTCCCCAGGAGAGTAATAACTACAAAGCAAAAACGCTCCAGATTGATTTTCTTTCTTTTTATCTCATGGTGGCCCTCCTTCTTGCCTTCACTGTAAAAAATATCGGACCTTATGTAAATAATGTCCTGGGTTTTGCAACCGATATCACCACGCCAAAATTACTTGAACTCAGCAATAAAGAACGTGAAAAACAGTCTTTACAGCCCCTGCAATATAATAAAGAATTGGCGGAGGCCGCGCAAAAAAAAGCGGCAGATATGTTTGCCAAAGATTATTGGGCGCACTTTGCCCCCGACGGCACCACGCCGTGGAGTTTTATGTTGAGTAGCGGGTATCAATATGAGTATGCAGGCGAAAATCTGGCGAAAAATTTTCTTTTTTCCCAAGGAGTGGTGGATGCCTGGATGAATTCTCAAACTCATAAAGAGAACATATTGAGAAAAGAATATACCGAGGTAGGATATGGGGTAGTCAACGGAGTTTTAAATGGAGAAGAGACTACGCTTGTAGTACAAATGTTAGGAACTCCGTTAAATAAATCCTTGAGTCTTAACAAACAGGATGTGATATATCCTGTCACCGTATCGAGTTCAGGCAATGGGGTAAAAGGAGTTCAGGCCATAAACCTCCTCCCCTTTTCAATCAATGGAACATATGTCTTTATTTTTTTCTTTTCCCTGGTTCTTATTGCTGACTTTTATATTGCCTCCAAACTCTATATTGTCAAAATCGGCGGAAAGCATATGGCACATCTTATTTTCTTGGGATTTATTCTCTTGAGCGTCTTATTTATTATTAAAAATGGCGCAATACTATGAAAAAAGAGTTACAAAAACATCTATTTGACTATCTCCTATTGGTGTCAGTCGGGTCGCTGTTTCTTATCCTGTTGAAAGTAAACCAGGGAAACAGAACCTATTCATTTATCGTGGCACTGGTGTTTTGTATGTTGTATATCCTCTGGGGGATCTATCACCACTTCAAACTCGGTAGTTTGTATCTCAAAAATGTTGTAGAATATATCTTGATTGGATTTACTTTTTTATACCTTTTGAAAATTATTCTCGTCATTTAATTCACCATCTATGAAAGGAGTCATTTTAGCCGGAGGACTTGCAACCAGACTGAGACCACTCACTTTGGTAACCAATAAACATCTTCTTCCAATTTATAATAAGCCGATGATTTATTACGCAATTGAGTCAATAGTAAAAGCAGGAATTAAGGAAGTTCTTATTACAAGCTCTCCCGATCATTCGGGAGACTTTGCCAGCTTACTAAAAAGCGGTGAAGATTTTGGACTTAAATTATTTTACGCGGTACAGCAAAATCCAAAAGGAGGAATCTCCGACGCCATAGCTCTTGCAAAAGAGTTTGTCCTGGATCAAAAAGTACTGGTCATCTTGGGGGATAATATTTTTAAGACCGATCTTAAGTCAGCGGTGGATAAGTTTGAACACAAAGAAAAAGGAGCTCTCGTGTATGGAGTAAAAATGCCTACCGACTCCAAACAATACGGAGTGATAGAAATGGACAAACAAGGGAAAGTTCTCTCGATTGAGGAAAAACCGGAGCATCCTAAGTCTGACATCGCCCAAACGGGGATATATATGTACGACAGCCGTGTCTTTAACTTTATTGAAAAGTTGAAGCCTTCCGGCCGCGGCGAGCTGGAGGTAACGGATTTGAATAATTTTTATTTGAAGGAGGGTACGCTCAGTTGTGAGCTTCTGGACTGGTGGATTGATGCCGGTACCTCCTATGATGAACTTCTGCGTGCAAATAGTCTGGTTGCCGAAAAGGTAAGAAGAAATGAATTATAAATTAATTTGTATATAATGATGATATGGATACTACTCAAATATTGCTTATTGTAACTCTCGGTACAACCACTGTTTTTTCAGTCATCATCGGAATTCAACTTATCCAAGTGCTTTTTGAGTTGAAAAAAACGCTCGCAACCATAAATAAGATTACCGAAGGGTTTGAAGCGGTTGGCCTCAATCTTGAACATGGTTTCGGTGAAGTTATCGGTTTTGTAAACGGATTTAAGACAATTTTGAAAGTTTTTGAGATATTCACCCATAAAAAAAATGCCCAAGATAAGTGAACACCGTGTATCTAATTTTTGGGTGGGCTTCTCTCTCGGTATAGGTGGAGCCGTGGGATTGGCTTATTTATTCGGTACCAAGATGGGGAGAAACACGGTCAAAAAAGTTCTCCGGTTTTCAGAAAATTTGGAGGAGAATCTGGAGCATTTCATTGATGGGATCGATAAGCACGGTTCAAAGAAAGACAGTAAGAAAAGTCTCTTCCGCCTAGATAACATAGAAGGTATCCTGACTAAAATTAAACAAGTTACAAATCAGTAACCGTTCAGGATTTGACAAAACTCCACAATCTCCATTAGACTGAAATTACT
>CAYINK010000049.1:0-6880 GCA_964364765.1 uncultured Gammaproteobacteria bacterium | reverse complement strand
TACTTTTCAAGAGCAATAATTCTAAAATTAATATCCTTTAAGTATTCTAAGGTTCAGAACTATTTAACCCCCGGGGTTACAGCGATCTCTGATCTATCCCTTGACATTTATTGTTATGTTTAGTATAAATTAGTTATGTTTAATACTAAAAATATATCAAAATTGTACACACCCGAGCAAGTGGCTGATATTTTTCAGTTAAGCACGAACACTGTTTACTCTCTCATCAAAAGAGGCGAAATAATTGCCAAAAAAATCGGTAAAGTGTATCGAATTTCTGCCAACTCCATATTCTTTGCCTTCTCAGGGCTAGACGCCGATCTTTTTCAAAAACAACAGGAGGACTTTAACAATCTTTCCCCCATCGAAAAAGAACTGACTCAAGTTCGGGAAAGTCTATGAAGAATAAACGGTCAATTTTTTTGGATTCTGACGTAGTCATCTCCTCTCTTATTTCAAAAAAAGGTGCGGCTTTTTCATTGGTCAATAACAAGAAAATAGTGAAATATATCTCAAATATTTCCCTTAAAGAGATAAAGATTGTTATGAGGAGGCTGAGGCTAGATGTAAAGCCGACCAATAATATATTTTCCCAATTTAAATTGGTTAAATTGAAGGATGACATGGATATGTTAAAGACAAAATTTGGCCCGTTTGTGATTGATATTAACGATGCGCACATAGTCGCCGGAGTGAAGGAATCCTCCGTGAATTTTCTCATTACTTACAACCTTAAACACTTCAGGAAAGACGTTATAAAACAAAATCTGAAAGTAGTTACCCTTACCCCTGCCCTTTTTTTACAATATCTGCGAAGCAGAAACTAGAAGCCATCTCAAAACTTCATTTAATGTCATTGCGAGGAGTCCTCCGACTCGGAGGACGACGCGGCAATCTCGTATGTTAATGGGATTGCTTCGCTATATGCTATTTGGCTCGCAATGACAATCTGTATCCATAGGTTTAGAGATGGCTTCTAAACCAAAACCATTTTTACTTCTTTCTTCCCCCTGAGATAGAGTTTTTTATCCGCCGTGAAAAGGGGCGCCTTCATGCGTTTTGCCAAGAGCACAAATGAGCCGTCATAGACGGAGATATCTAGTTTTCTTGAGAGTGAATACAACGCTTCCATTTCCTGAAATTGCAAGGATAACACCTTTATATTCAAAGATGTCAGGGCTTGTACTGCCAGAGAGAGATCTTTATCTTCAATTTTTTTCACCGAATAATTCTTGAAGGCAGAAGTAAATTCATAGAGGAATAAGTCACGAGTGCATAGCGAGAGCTCTCCTTTGATGTGTTTGTCTTTGAGAGTGAGCGCCTTTTCAGAACCTGCCTCGGGAAAAAACCATTTCATCGCAACCGAAGTGTCTATAATTGCGTTTTTCATACTCGTGCTCTATCTTTTCTGATAATATCAATCATATTCTTTGCCCTTATTTTTTTATATTTGGTTAATATTATCTTTCCCCATTTTAAAAAAAGATCTTCTGAGGAAGAATGAACAGGTTGGTAAGGGTAAAGCCAGGCCTTGGGCTTAGAGCGGGAGATAATAAGATATGGATTACCTTGACGCCCTAAATCATCAAGAATTTTCCCCAGGTTAAAGCGAATATCGGTTGCGTTGATGGTTTGTTGGGCGGGAATTGTAGTATTCATAATACATTTAATTGTAGTCTGTATTGTAGTGTTTGTCAATAGGCACAAATTTAAGAAATATCCTATTTGTCAACCAAATAATCAACGCAAGCAAACCAACGAGCGTCTTCTCCCACAATCCAGTGGGCAAATGCTTCGCAAGCAAATTCTTCCTCATCGCCGGAAAACCCTTGCTTTTTCAACAAGCCAGTTGCAAAAGAAAGTTGTTCGGACAAAGAAATCAATAATAGGTTATACACAGCACTATTTCTTCGAAAAATATAATGCATGAGTTCATGTACCAATGTTACCGAAAGATTTTTTTTGATTATTTCAATAGCCTTGTCCTTTTTTAGACCCACTTCTATTAAGCCAAGATATTTGGCATAAATACTACCTCCGTGCACTGTCATAGTCAGCCGATCATACGGCTCTTTTGATGTCATATTTGCAAGGGGTATTCGATCATTTTTCTTTCCTCCCCTTGGATCTATCAATATTGTTGCGCTGGAAAAATCACCAAATGTGAGTTGGTTGTATGAGACATGAGATAAAAGTGGCAAAAGAATATTTGGTTGAATGATGATTTTATAAGGCACTTTTTTTAACCCTCCTTCATATATCAATTTTAATGGACCCGACTGCACAACCTCATTACGAGAAAAAAGATTTGGCACGTGTAATGTATCAAATGGAGCCATGAGACATTATATCAACTTTTATTCTTGCAATTATTTATTAAGTCACTATACTAGGGAAAACATGAAGCGAGATATTGAGCTCCTATACGAAGTTGGCTGTATGCGTTTTCTTCAACGCAATTGGAGACAGTTTTTAAATGCGGATTTTTCCAATGAAAGCGAACACACATTTCGGGTGATTTGGATAGCTCTTATACTGGCAAAACATGAAAAAGCAGTTGATGAGGGGAAAATCGCACGGATGGCACTCATCCACGATATGGGAGAAAGCAGAAGCGGAGATGTACACTACGTATCTCGACAATATACACAAAGGGACGAAGGGAAAGCGCTTGAGGATGTACTTGAAGGCACTTCATTAAGTGGCGAAATGCTTGAGCTTTGGAAGGAATATGAGGAGAGGAAGACGATTGAAGCCCAGATTGTAAAAGATGCAGACAGTTTGGATGTAGATTTTGAACTGCGCGAACAAGAAGTTAAGGGTGAAACGCTCAAAAAATATTGGCAGGACATGCGTAAATATGTATATGGCCACCTATATACAAAATCGGCCAAAGAAATGTGGAAGGAAATACAAACGTCTAACCCACATGATTGGCATTTTCATGCGCGAAACCGCTTTAACGAAGGAGACTGGAAAAAGTTATCAGTTAAATAGATATTTCTTATGGTTACACCGCATCCCGAGTATCAGTATTTGGATCTTCTTCAGGACATATTAGATAATGGCGTGCGTAAGATGGACCGGGGGACAGGAGTGGCCTCCTACAGCGTGTTTGGACGGCAGATACGGTTTGATCTTTCCAAGAGCTTTCCTCTTTTGACTACCAAAAAAGTCTATTGGAAAGGGGTCCTTTATGAACTCTTCTGGTTCATGCAGGGGATGTCAAATATAAAATATCTCGTTGATAATAATGTACATATCTGGGACGATTATCCGTATAAGATATACCTAGAGAAAATTCGAAATTCGAAATTCGAAATTCGAAAATTATCTAAAGAAGAGTTTATTGGGAAAATTGTAACTGACCCGAAGTTTGCAAAAAAGTGGGGGAATTTGCCGAGGATTTATGGAGAATTATGGAGAAGATGGCCAACCAAGACAAAGAGAACCGTCGATCAACTCAAATGGGTTATTCAGGAAATAAAAGATGATCCTGCGGCGCACAATCTCATTGTGAACTCATGGAATCCCGAGTATCTTTATACGATGGCAACATTGAAAGACGCTTCCCGCTTTCCCATCTGTCACAATATGTATCAAGTAAATATTATCGATGGTAAATTATCATTACAGCTTTATCAACGAAGCGCCGACGTCTTTTTAGGAGTTCCTTTTAACATCGCAAGTTATGCACTATTGACTCTCATTCTCGCAAAAGTTACCGGATATGAACCCGGAGAGTTTGTGCATACATTTGGCGATGTACATATTTACGAAAACCACATTGAACAAGTGAAAGAGCAGATTTCAAGAAAACCGAAAGCATTTCCGACCGTCAAAATAATGAGTAAAACAAGAGATATTGATAAAATGAAGCCTGAAGACGTTATCTTGGAAAACTATGAACCACTTCCTCCTATCAGGGCCGAACTAACGGTTGCAGGAGGTTTGTACCAGAAGAAAAAATGAACAATCCTAAAATTAGTATCATTTGCGCGTTGTCTGAGAATAGAGTAATTGGACAGGGCGATAGGATACCGTGGCATATCAAAGCAGACCTCATTCATTTCAAGGAAAAGACACTTCATCACACGATCATCATGGGGAGGAATACATTTGACTCATTGTTGGGTTACTATCAGAGAAGTGGAAAACCGATGCCGGAGCGGAATAATATCATCGTTACCAGAGACAAAAATTATTTAAAAAGTAATGGAGGTGTATCAATTAATCAATTAATTGATGCACTAGTAGTTAATTCGCTTGATGAGGCTCTGCAGAAGGCAAAAGAAATAGAAAAAGAAGAGATTTTTATTTCCGGTGGAGAACAGATATTCAAGCAAACCATTCACTTGGCGGACAAATTATATTTAACAATTGTAAATGGGAATTTTGAAGGTGACAAATATTTCCCCGACTATTCAATGTTTAAAAAGGTTATTTCGAAAGAGGAGAGGGAGGAGAAGGAGCAGAGGTTTACGTTTATTGAGTTAGAGAGATAATCGTTTATTTATTATTAATTGTCATCTCGAACGAAGTGAGAGATCTAGTGAGTGAAACGAGCGTATAAAATTATAAACGCTTACGCTAGATTTCTCACCCCGCAGGGCGGGGTTCGAAATGACCCCACTTCGTCCTTCGAGTCGGAGGACTTCGAGGGGCAAGCAAAAAATATGAAAAACCCAACGGATCTGGAGGAGGCGTTTGAGGAGGTGTGTCAGGAGATGAAGGCAACGTTTGTGCAAAAACATAAGGATTATGGAAAGGGAAACATCCTCGATACCGGCGAGATGGGGATTGCATACCGGATAAGTGACAAGCTGAATAGACTCAAAAATCTTCTGCTTGCCAATAAAAACCCAAAAAATGAATCAATCGACGACAGCTGGATGGATATAGGGGTCTATGGCGTCATTGCCCTCATGTTTCGCAGGCGCTGGTTTCAAAAGCTTGAATTAAAGAAAAACTCCCGTTTGACACATAGTCAAAAACGCATTAATATATAAGTGTGAAAAAATACTCCATTTTTTTTATTCTATTGTGGATTTTTCTTAGTATTCCGTATTCCGTCTTAGCAAAGCCCAAATTTCCCGAAAAGAAGAGTGAGTGGAGATGTATCCAAGTTCCAAAAGATGCAAACGGCAACGTACTTGATTGTGCAAATCCTGCGGCGGGATGTTCGGGAAAAGGAGTACCCGGGCACAGGGTAAAACTAACCTCCTCAGGTCTTTCCACCGGCGTAAGGACCTACATCGTCGGATGTATTGGTACAGAGGATGGTAATGAAAACTGCACAACGGGAAATCAAACAGCTGATAATGATTTGTATGGAGACTGGGTTGATAATCAAACCCTCAATAAGCCTGCAACAAAATTGGCAGATCTTACAAAAATATACGAATATTCTTTTCAAGGGTTATTTGACAAGGGAATCAATGAGGTCAATAACCCGTTATTGGTAAACTCAACCTATGAATGGCAGGACTATACCCCCACTTCCCATAACAGAAAATGGTTAACATTTCAGTGGGTCGACCCACCCCCACCCGCACCTCTTGGGGGAGGGCCAGGGCAAAAACAGGGAACTTTTGATTTTGAATCCGCCATTAGTGGAAAAGATTGTGCTTCCATAGCATGGGATCCCTATGGGCGTGTGTTTGACGCAGGCACTCTTGAGCCACTCGTCGGAGCAGAAGTAACTTTGCAAATCAAAAAGGGAGATATGTTTTCGACTATGACCCGCAACGATTTACTTGGAGGAAGTCTTATTAACCCACAAAGAATGTACTCAGATGGTATTTTTAATTTTGTGGTACCTGATGGGGATTATAAACTGGTTTCAAGCCCTGTCTTTATAACGGATCTTGCTCTGATTAATCCCAATTATATAAAAGCCTACTCACAGATATATGCAGGGGAAATTCTCATGCAAAGAGGAGAAATACAACATAGGGATATCGCCATTGCCACACAAAACACTAATAATCCTCCCAAAATGATCAGTTTTTTTTATGAAGTAACCCCGTATGGCAGAATAAGCTTGGACGGTGTGGTTTCACATCCACTGACTATCCTTAATATTAAAACCGCCAAGATTTCGACCGTTTACCCCACGTCAAAAATACCATACCGGACGATACAAACATTTCAAGCAGACAAAATGGGAAAGTTTAAATTTTCGGTAGATCAGAATAAATTTGAAAAGACGGGGAGCTATACCGAAATTATTGCAGGGATAGAATTGGTTAAAGTTGATCTTCGAACATCCGAAAAAACAGAATCAGTTTCAAATATAGCGCTTGAACCCATCCCTCAGTATCTGGAGGGATACGCATACAATTCAGCAGGAACAGTATTAACTAATGTGACGGTTGGGGTATATGTTTCCTCATCGGTTGGGCCCTACACTGAGGTTACAACTGATGAAAACGGATTTTTCAAAATCACGACAGAGTTTCTGCCGAGTAGCATGTACAACATTCGCTACACTACAAAAACGGGAGTTACCTTTGTGATAAAACCCTCCACCTTTCTTGCGCAAAATCAGCAATATTATATCCAACAGCGTTTAAACCCTTATGTGGGTAAGTATATAGGAGGCCCCGTGGCCCCAACAGGTATGACTACCCAAGAAGTAGCGTTGCAAGTACAAAGAGAGAAAGATGTTGAGACTAATGTATTAAAACAGCGTGAAAAAGATGCAACACAGGCTAAGCAAAGCGAGTTAGCCCAAAACAACCAAGCCGTGACACAAGTATTGACACTTATTTTGATTCTCGTACTTCTTTTGGGAGGAGTGGTTGGGGTAGTGGTGTATGTGAAAAAAAGAAAAGTGAATCTATGATCCGGATGCAAGACTACGAATATTATCTTCCAC
>CAYINK010000048.1:0-6915 GCA_964364765.1 uncultured Gammaproteobacteria bacterium | reverse complement strand
TAACTACGGTTTTAGAATGGTATATCTTCCGGATTCACTGTTTCATCCTGCTTTGATTCGGTTGGGGTGACGACGGGCGTAACTTCTTCGGTGCTCGGCTGAGTTGGAGCAACAGGCGCTGTCCCGTTTGCTACGGTTTCTCCGGGAATGGGCCGCTTTCCGTCGCCGAAAACAATGAAATCATCCATGACTATCTCGGCAATCGTGCGTTGCTGTCCGTCTTTTCCGATGAAACTGCGGTACGTAATGCGTCCTTCCAGATACACTTTTCTGCCTTTTGTCAAAAGTTTACCCGTCAACTCCGCCAGCTTCTGCCAGGCGACTATGCGGTGAAACTGCGTGTCTTCTTTTATCTGTCCGTCCTGAGTCGTCCAACTTCTGTTTGTGGCAACTCCAAACGTACATACGGCGGTGCCATTGGGCGTATATTTCAGTTCCGGATCTCGGGTGAGATTGCCGATGAGAATCACGCGATTAAGCGATCTGCTTGCCATACCTGATTATTCGGAAACAAGTAACAGGAAACGGATAAGATTTTCATTATAGTTGAGCTTCTTGCGCAATTCTGCTACCTGAGTTTTTTCTGCTTCTATTTTCCAATGATAAAACTGGGCAGAGAGTTGTTTCTTTATGGGATAAATGAGGTTTTTCTTACCCCAAGTCGTCTCCTCAAGAAGCTTCACATCCAAACTTTTTAAAAGAGTTTTGATGACTGCCAATTCTTTTTCTTCATTCAGAAGAAAGGTAAGTTCGTATTTCATAATTTATCTTATCCGTACATGATACCCTGACAAGCCACAAATTGCAAGGGAAAATATATCATATACAATATATCTATGTTAAAAAAAATGGTTGTGGGGATTTTTTTATTGATTCTGATATACACCCGCATGGTAGGTTTAGACTGGGGTTTACCTTACCCCATGCACCCTGATGAGCGGAACATGGTAAGCGCGGTTCAACAGTTGAGTTGTGAAATTTCAAATTTCAAATTTCAAATTTCAAATTGCCTTAATCCCCGCTTCTTCGCCTATGGCCAATTTCCTCTCTACCTCGCCTATTTTGGCATACAGGTAAATCATTTCTTTGCAAATGTGAACGCTCCGATTGGATTTGATGAAGCGACGATGGCCCTGAGGATTATTTCAGCGGTCGCATCAATCTTAAATATTTTGGTGCTTCTTAAAATCATCACCCTTGTTAGTTCAAAGTTAAAAGTTCAGAGTTCAAAATTGCAGTTAAAAATCAGAAATTTACCAATCCAACTTTTAACTTTGAACTTTCTACTTTTAACTTTTTCTCCCTATTTCATCCAATTCTCCCACTTCGGCACCACTGAAAGCCTCCTCATGTTCTTTTATTCAATGATCGTTTACGCGTCAATGTTAATAATAGATGCGTCATCCCGAGTGAACCCTCCGATTCGGAGGAGCGTGGAGGGATCCCTCCACTCCGGTCGGGATGACAATATTTATTTATTTCTCCTTGCTTTCGTGTCAGGTCTCGCCGTTGCAACAAAAGTATCATCGGTTATTTTTTTAGCAGTACCAACTATGACTATCGCTTATGTGTCATTGCGAGGAAGACCTCCGAATCGGAGGTCGACCGCGGCAATCTCAACGGGATTGCTTCGCTTCGCTCGCAATGACATATTTAGCTTTTTAATAAATATTTTGAAATTTGTCATTTGTATATTTGCTGTATTTGTCATTTTCTCTCCTCATAATATTATTTCATTTTCCGATTTTATTTCTTCCATAAACTATGAATCATCGGTTGCTCTTGGGAGCTATGCGGTCTTCTATACCCGCCAATTTGTTGGCACCACTCCCCTTCTATTTCAATTCACGAAAATATTCCCCTTTGCATTAGGTTGGCCGCAATATATTTTTGCTGTTCTCGGATTTTTTCTCTTGTCATGGAAGAATAAATATATAAATTTGCTTCGCTTTGCCCTTCTTGTTTATTTTATTCCCACTTCTTTCATGTTCGCCAAATGGAGTCGTTTTATGGCACCTGTTTTCCCCCTTTTATCTCTATTTGCAGTACTGTTTCTTTATAAAATACTGAGTAGATTTATAACTATTATAAAATTTATAATAATTATAATTATTATTCTCCCTGGGATTGCTTTTCTCTCCATCTACCAACATCAAGATGTGAGGTTTGAGGCTTCCCAATGGATCTATCAGAACATCCCTGCCGGCTCCAAAATCCTCTCCGAAACCGCCAACGTAGTTGACCTTCCTATCCAACCTCCATCCTCTACCTTCAAAGTTCCATCTTCCACCATCAACCGTCCATCATCCAATTACCAATTTGCTTCTTTTAATTTCTACGACCTCGACGAAAACCCAACCCTGCCTGTTCAACTGGACCAGTTGATTGAGGCCGCGGACTACATAATTGTTCCCTCTCGAAGAATCTTCGCAAATCATCCAAAACAAAAATATCCTGTTTTAAATGGTTATTACACCCGATTATTTTCCGGATCCTTAGGTTTTGAAAAAGTTGCAGAGTTTTCATCATTACCCCGTCTTGCATTTCAAATTTCAAACTTCAAATTTCAAATTCCTTTTCCCGACGAAAATGCCGAGGAAACCTGGACAGTTTTTGATCATCCAGTCATTCGTATATATAAAAAAATTACAAATGACAAATTACAAATGACAAATCAATTTCAAATTTCAAATTTTCAAGATTATAAATCTACCTTCTACTCTCTACCCTCAAAGCTCAATCCTCCATCATCCATCGTCTATCATCTATTAATAGCCGATTCTCCTGAAAAGTGGGAAAAGGGCCTCATGTACGTGAAAAATAGGGAAGATATTGGCGGGCTTGACGGGATGTTGTTTCAATTTCCTGATAAAAAAGAACGGACATTTTGGAACAAAAACACCGTCTCAAATCTTGATTTATATTGGATTGACGGAGATAACATTGTTGGAACTTCCAAATTGCCCGCAATTGGGAAGTCGGGTGACATAACTACCGCATCTTCGCCACAGGGGGTTGATGGGGTGGTTGAGTTGCTTTATTAATTTTGCCGTCCTCTTCGATGTTCCTTTGGTTTATGTCTTTTAGAATGGTCTATCTTGAGTCTTTGATGATTTCCTGGTTTATTAAATAATCGTCCTTGTCCTTTAGGGGGAGGAAATATTAATGTTCCAGCAACAGCCGAATCTCGCAAGGTTTTATCAAAACCGTGGGTGTAATCATTGGTTTTGAACATCATTTCTAAACTTGATCCACGCTCGCCAAGATATTGAACGAACTCTCCTTTTTTTGAAGAACCTTTTTTGCCAAGTTTGTCAAAAGTTTCAAATTGTTTTATTGCTTGCTCTAATGTTATCTTTCCGCTTTTTACTTCCTCAACTAAAGAATAAAACTTCATAAAAAAATTAAAGTTAGTTGCAAGATCGTTCGATCCTGTTAATTTTGCAAGAAATCCAATAAGGTCTGATGTTTTATGCAGTGTCACAAGATCGTTAAACGAAATGCTTTTTTTTTCAGCAACAGCTAGTATTAAATATCCACTATCTCCATAGCCTACATCACATCTTTCTCCTGATGTTTGCCCAATCCCTAAAGCTATTGCGTCTGCTGTAGCTTCCTCAAGCCCTGTGAGGGAACCTTTATTTTTATCTATGGAGAGTGCAGTCATTGCAAAACCATCAAAGCGAATATCCCCGGGGATACCAAGTACTCCTCCCAGCTCCTGAGGTGCGCTCCTGGGTGTTACTTCTAAATGAGCGGCTTCATGCATTACATTACATTTATCAATTGGATAGTTGTAAATTGTCATCTTACTTGGATTGGTAGTAGGGTCTGTAACCATTTTATGCAACTTACTTGGGTCAGGGCCGTCGATAAATGTTGTTCTACCTAATAAATCATTTGGATCACACCCAGTTTGTGCACAATAGGCTGTAAAAGCTTTAAGCAACGCCGCCATGTTAAACATGGTCTTTCCCCCATCCCCAAATATTGTTTCGGTGCTTGCCGAAGGAAGGCTTTTAATCTGATCGGCTATGCCTAATGGTTTCGGAGTTGGTGTGCAAGCTCCTAATAGCAAACCAAGGGCAACACAAGCTCTTGATACATATCTAATATGCGTTTCTGACATAAGTAGACATTATATCACAATATAGCCTATAGTCAATGGTTGAGTGTTGAAATACTATCTCTTCAACGCCTCGATCCCGGGAAGGGTGCCTTTTTCGATGAACTCAAGCATGGCGCCGCCGCCGGTTGAAATGTGAGTAATTTTGCTCAAGTATTTTTTATTTGATATGGCCGCCAGTGTATCACCACCGCCCACTATGGAAACCGCCCCAACATTATGTGTTATGGAATAATATATAAAGTCCGTGCCACGGCGGAAAGCGTGATTTTCAAAATACCCAACCGGACCGTTCCAGATGATAGTTTTTGCTTTCGCTAAAATGATTCCAATATGAGCTTTCGTTTCGGGACCGATGTCAAAGATGGATTTTTTGGGAGGAATATTCTCAATTTTTACCACAACACTTTCTTTGTCATCTTTGGTTTCGGCAACTACCGCGTCAACCGGTAATATGATCTGGGCTCTGTTTTTTTTTGCTAAAGCAAGAAGCTTTCGGGCCTGTTGTACCGCCTCATATTCACAGAAACTTGTTCCCACCTCAAGACCCTGCGCGCAAACAAATGTGTTTGCCAATCCCCCACCGATGATGAGATAATCGACCATCTTTACCAATTTATTAACCAATCCTATTTTTGTGGAAACTTTTGCCCCTCCGATGATGGCAACGATTGGTTTTTTGGGATTTTTTATGACACGATTCAACATCTCCAGCTCTTTTTTCAACAATAATCCCCCATAACCGGGAATATATTTTGGCGGACCGATGACTGAGGTGTCAGTCCGATGGCTTACTGCAAAGCCGTCATTCACATATACATCAGCTAAAGATGCGAGCTTTTTTGCAAAGATTGTTGAGTAATCTTTTTCCTTGGGATAAAAACGGATGTTTTCCAAAACGAGAATTTCGCCGGGCTTTTGATCTTTAAAAATATTTTGATCGCAAGTTAAAAAATCATCCACGAGGGTTATTTTATTATCAGGAAGATACTCCCGCAGTCTTTCAACTACTGGCTTCAATGAATGTTTGGGATCTCTGGATTTTGGACGGTTCAGTTTTGCCACGCAAATCAATCTGTTGTTATTTTTTAATAAATATTTGAGTGTGGGGAGGTTTTGTTTGATTCTGACGTCATTTGCAATCGAATGGTCGGGATTGAGCGATACATCAAAATCCACCCGAGCTAGGACCCTTTGGTTTTTAATTTCAACTTCGTCGATATAGTAAATTTTTTTCATAGTTTGTTCGCCGTCATCCCCGTGAACCTGCCTGCCGGCAGGCAGGGACGGGGATCCAGTCTATAATTACAAAATTGAAATTTTAGTCTAGATTCCCGCCTACGCGGGAATGACAGACTAATTTTTTAACAAAAATCTGATACTCTCTCAACCAAATCAACAATTCGTGTCGAGTATCCCCATTCATTGTCATACCACCCAAATACTTTGACTAAATTCAACCCCATAACTTTCGTATAGTTTGCATCAAATATGCAGGAAAAAGGTGAGCCAATAAAGTCTGAGGATACGAGAATCGCTGTTTCATAGCTTAAAATACTTTTCATAGTCCCGGCTGATGCCGCCCTGAACGCCGCGTTAACCTCCTCAGGAGTTACTGATTTTTCAACGATTGCGGAGATGTCCGTGAATGACACGGTGGGAACCGGTACCCGCACTGCCATGCCGTCAAGCTTGCCTACAAGCTCAGGAATTACCTTCCCCACCGCCTTTGCCGCACCTGTGGTAGAAGGGGAGATGTTAAGTGCCGCGGCTCGTGACCTGTCAGGTTTTTTATTTGCCTCATCCAATAACGACTGAGTGGCAGTATAGGCATGAATGGTGTTGATGTATCCGGACAATACTTTAAAGTTGTCATGAAGTACTTTGAACATCGGAGCCGCGCAGTTGGTCGTGCAGGAAGCATTTGAAATGACCTGTTCTTTAGCAAGGTCAACCTTGTCATCATTGACGCCCAAGACAACATGGGCTGTCTCATCCTTTGCGGGGGCAGTGAGAATGACTTTCTTTACGGTACCGTGAACATGTTTCATGAGGTCTTCTTTTTTGGTAAAGGCACCCGTTGCATCCACTACCACATCCACTCCATACTGCTCCCAGGGAATTGCGGAAATATCAGGAATCATCGTCGCCGGAATCTTTTTTCCGTCAACGGCAATTCCCCCTTCAACCGCCTCCACTTTTTTCCCATATCTTCGATAGACCGAATCGTATTGCAAAAGATATGCGAGCATGTCAGGAGCAGTCTTGCGCGTATTTATGGCAACGATTTCAAACGTATCTCGTTCCAAAGCAATCCGGGTAAGTGCACGCCCAATCCTCCCAAATCCGTTAAGTCCTATTTTTATTTTTTTCATACGTTTGTTTTGTGTCATTGCGAGCGTTAGCGAAGCAATCCCGTTGGTACATCTGGATTGCTTCGTCGCGGAGCCTGTCCTGAGCCAGCACCAGCTGGTCGAAGGACTCCTCGCAATGACATCCTTTCAAATCCTTCTAACGCGGACCCTGAAATTATCAAGCCCTAAAATTTGAACCTTCTCTCCCTTCGCGATCGGCGCCTCGGAAGTGGCATCCCAAATTTCCCCATTCACGAAAACTTTTCCGCACTCGGCGTTGATATTTGTATCGGCCTCTCCGATCCCGCCGACCAACCCCTCTTCCCCCGTCACCACTTTGGTTTTTCGACTGCGAATCACCAACATCGCGAGCAGGGCAAAAATCAATGCCGAGGCGCCAACTGTCGGAATCACCACATGGAGAGAAAGTTTCAA
>CAYINK010000047.1:0-6985 GCA_964364765.1 uncultured Gammaproteobacteria bacterium | reverse complement strand
CCCGTGCTTCACCCCTTAGAACTTTGGAAAGAAACAAATCGCACAAATACTACCGGTTTTGAACTTATGAAAATTAAAGACAGGCGAGATGCAGAGTTTGCCCTCGGAGGTACGGCCGAGGAGATGTTTGTGGATGTGGTACGCAAATTCCACCTTTCCTATAAAGATTTGCCTTTCAATATCTATCAATTTTCTACAAAGTTCAGAGACGAAATACGTGCTCGTGGTGGCCTTCTTCGCGTACGGGAATTTATCATGAAAGACGGATATTCATTTCATACCGACGCCGAGGATTTTAAAAAAGAGTATAAAAATATGCACGATACCTATAAGCGCATCTTTGACGGTTTGAGTCTTACCACTCAGGTGGTTGAGTCTGATAACGGATATATTGGGGGAGAATACTGCCATGAGTTTGTGGTGGATGCAAAGATAGGGGAAAGCAAATATTTAGTTACGACTGACGGGAATTATGCCGCCCATGAGGATGTGGCGCTCTTTATTCCCGCAGATAAAAATCTAGTTGAGGAGTTGCTTCCTCTCAAAGAGGTTGAGGCAGTTCGCGGTACCACCATGGAAGACGGAGTTAAGCTTCATAAAAAGCCCCTTTGGCAACAGATAAAAGACGTTTTGTTTGTGGATGAAAAAGGTAGATTTATTTTATCCATTATTCGCGGTGATTACGACGTAAATGAAACGAAGTTGAAACATGTGTGCGGGTCAATCGAACTCCGCCACGCAACTGACGAAGAAATCAGGAATAAGTTACATTCAGAACCCGGCTTTATCTCTCCCGTTGGTATAAAAGATATAGCCGATATAAATATTATAATAATTATTGTTGCTGACAAATCCCTTCGAACAATCCACAACGCCTACGGTGGCGCCAATAAAAAACACCTGGATCTATTTAATATGAATATCGACCGCGATTACCAACCGGATATTGAAGGGGATATCGCCCTTGCCAAGGAAGGTTATATGAGCAAAGATGGCAAACAGAGACTTGTGGAGAAACAGGGGATTGAGGTGGGAAATATTTTTCAACTCGGGTACCATTATTCGAGCCTCATGAAAGATGCAACCTTTGTTGATCAGGACGGTACAGCGAAGCCGTTTTATATGGGTTGTTATGGAATCGGGATTGGCCGCACCATGGCCGCCATAGTTGAAATGCATCATGATGAAAGGGGAATTGTATGGCCAACTGAAATAGCCCCTTTCCAAGTCCACCTCGTCGGCCTTAACTTAGAAGATAAAAATGTGAGTTATAACTGTTATACCCTTTATAATAATTTATTAGATAAAGGTTTTGAGGTTCTTTTTGACGATCGACTTGCCTCCCCTGGTGAAAAATTCGCCGACGCGGACTTAATCGGCATTCCCATTCGTCTGGTCGTCTCAAAAAAAACAGGGGATAAGGTTGAATATAAAGAAAGGATAAGTAAAGAAGCAAAACTGTTAGGTTTAAAGGAAATATTGAATATTATTTAGTAATTGTCATCCCCGTGAAGACGGGGATCCAGGCGCCTAGATTCCCGCCTACGCGGGAATGACAAATAATATATGAAAACCATCGTCACCCATCTCTCCGTCGACCTTGACTGCATCACTGCTGTATGGTTAGTGAAGCGCTTTTTCCCCGAGTGGGATAAGGCAGATATAGTGTTTACTCCCCAACAAGTCAATTGGGAGGAAGTGATCCCCGATAGCAACCCGAACATACTTTACCTAGACACCGGATTTGGAAGCTATGATCATCATCAACTTCAAGAATATACATCGGCAGCAAAACTTATATACAAATATCTTCTTTCACAGGGGTGGCTTGAAGATAAAAATATCGAAGCGCTCAAACGTCTTGTTTCTCTCGTGAATGAACTTGATCATTTTGCCGAATGTTTTTACCCGGATGCGGCCTCTGACAAATGGGATTTCAGTCTGGTACAACAAGTGGGAGCTCTGAAACAATCTTTAGGTGATGATCGAAAAGTAATGGAAATTGTGTTTACCCTCCTTGACGCGCATCTGCAACTTTTCAAAAATAAAACTAAAGCGGAAAAAGAGATTAAAGAAGGATATGTGTTTCAATCCAAATGGGGAAAGACATTAATTATGAACACGAGAAATGACGAAGCTTTGCGACTGGCTCAAAAACTAGGATTCCAGTTGGTCGCAATCAAGGATCCGGAAAAGGGAGGAATTCGTATTAAAACCCCACCCAAAAAAGAACTTGACTTGACACCGTTGTACGAGGAAATAATGAAAAAAGATAGGAAAGGCACCTGGTTTCTCCACATAGGCAAAAATATGTTGTTGAATGGTTCCAGTAAGAAACCGGGGCAGGTTCCGTCTCCCTTAACCCTCCAACAACTCATTGAAATAATAAAGGAAATATAATAGAATGGGAACTAGAGATTGTCTTAAAACATGGTAATATGTCATTGCGAGGAGTCCTCCGTTACGGAGGACGACGTGGCAATCTAGTTGTTTGTTTAGATTGCTTCGCTATACTATGTTTTGCTCGCAATGACAATTAAATTATGTGCATTGTAGATGGATTTTATAGTTAAGGAGGTGTTTGTTTTATGGTTGTCATAACAAGAAGAAGTGGCGAGACCAAAGACAGTATGTTTCGAAAATTCTCTCGTCTTTTCATGGATGAGAATATTGTCGATGAACTTAGAAAAAAACAGTATTACCGAAAACCCTCAATCAAAAAAAGAGAAGATGCAAAGGATCTTATGAAGGCAAGAGCCCGAAGAAAAAGAGGACGTATGGGCTTTTTTAAGCACCGCGAAAAAAAAATATGATCCATATCATTACATCCTCAAGATATAAGATAAATCGTAAACGTATCACACAGTTTGTCATGAGTCTTCTTGCGTCAACGGGTGTTGGAAGTGATATTCACCTGAACTGTGTTTTTGTGGGAAAAACGAAGATGAAGTCGATTGTACTTCGCTACAAAAAAGAGGACGTCGCACTTCCAGTACTTTCGTTTTCGTATAAAGATGAGCCTATCCATGACGATCGTCTCCTGGGTGAAGTATTCTTGTGTTATCCTCAAGTAGTTCTTTTGGCCGCTGAAAGGAATAAAAAAGTAGAGGATATGATCGATGCCATGATCAAACATGGAATTGAGAATTTGTTAAAATGACATGTATTATTTAACCTACCGCCCACGAACCATTGAAGAAATCGACAACGTTGCCCCCCGTGAGACGATTAAAAAAATACTCGAAAGTAAATCCTTACCCCATGCATTTTTGTTTGTGGGACAAAAAGGAACAGGGAAAACTTCAACCGCCCGCATCGTAGCCAAATCCCTTAATTGCATAAATAATGTAGTTTACCCTGAAGACGCGCTCTTGCGACGCAAGGACGTAGACCTTGGGAGCAAGAAAGCGTTCTTTAGGGAGCCCTGCAACACCTGTGCAAACTGTAAAAGTATTGATTCCTCATCTTTTCCCGACGTCCTGGAAATGGACGCCGCCTCAAATCGGGGAATCAATGAAGTGAAAAACTTAATTAAAGAGTCATCCTTTTTACCTATAGCAGGAAAATACCGTATCTTTATCATCGACGAGGCGCACATGATTACACCTGATGGCTTTAATGCATTGCTGAAAACGCTCGAAGAACCACCCTCAACCGTCATCTTCATTTTGGCAACTACTAATCCCGAAAAAGTACCGAAGACTATTATGTCCCGTTGTGTTAACGTCACCTTTGGAAAGGCTAAAAAAGCAGAGCTGTTACACATGCTACACCGTATTGTTACGATGGAAAAACTGAAAGTCACCCTGCCTGTTCTCGACCTTATTTCCCATCACGCAGACGGTTCATTTCGTGACGCGGCAAAATTACTTGAAGAACTCGTCATGCAGAATAAGTTGGAAATGGACGAGGTGCTTGGGTACTTGGGCGTCAGATCAAAAGAGAGCCTTCTCCATACACTTCACACCAAAGATGTGCATGCGGCCCTTATCTGGATTGAGGAATTTGCAAATGCGGGAGGAAGTTTTAAGAATCTTATAGAAGAATTGCTCGGTCAACTCCATGATTTGTTATTGTCAAAACATAAAATAGGGGAAGGACATCTTAACCCGCCTTTTTCACTTCCTGAAATAACGCTTCTTATGAAACTTTTCACTGAAGCATATATTAGTTTGAGAAATAGTCCCATTGAGTCAATTCCCCTTGAGATTGCAGTTATAGAGTTCTATAATAAAAGAGTTACAAAATAGTTAAGGTTCGTCATCCCCGCGTTTACCCTGTAAGGGAAGGCGGGGATCCAGCCTAAAATTACCATTATGTTTAACCCCCTAGGAGGTCTCGGAGATATTCAGAAGTTACAACAGCAAGCCCAGAAGATGCAGACGGCACTTCAACAAGAGCAGGTTTCCATTGAAAAAAATGGAGTTGTCATCACTATGCGTGGAGATCAACAGGTTATTGAGGTTACGGTCGATGGGGTCATCGAGAACCGAGTTGCTGAAGCCATAAATGAGGCAGTTAAGAAAACTCAGGAACTCGCCGCACGTAAATTAATTGAAATATCACAACAACAAGGATAAATGTTTAAACTCTTTTCAGGCACTTCAAATCCAAAACTGGCAACAAGTGTTTCTAGTTTGTTGCATCTTCCTCTTTCTGCCTCCGAAGTGGTCCGTTTCGAAAATTCAGAAATCAGAGTTCGTGTGCATGAGGATGTGAAGAATCATACGTGTGTCCTTATCCAATCAACTTCCAATCCTACCGATACTCATCTTATGGAGTTGTTTTTTTTCTGTGATGCCCTGCGCCGCCAGGAGGCAAAAAAAGTCATAGGTATTATCCCTTATTTTGGATACGCACGCCAAGATGTTCAACATCGGCCGGGAGAGTGTGTCTCGGTGAATGTGATAATTAAATTTCTTGAATCCATCGGTTTTTATAAGGTGTACACCGTCAACTTGCACGATGAAGCAACCGAAGGAGTGTTCTCTATTCCTTTCAAAAATATTAATGCGTTTCCCGTTTTAGCCACAGAAATAAAAAAATATATGAAAGACGTTTCCGTTGAAAAAGTTGCTGTCGTTTCTCCAGATCATGGAGGGGTTGAACGCGCACGTAAATTTTCCGACGTATTGTTTGGGCATCAAAATCACACCATTTCAGTCGTCGAAAAGAAACGCGATCTCGAACATATTCATAAAAGTGTTGCTCTTGATTTATACGGAGATGTGAAAGGAAAAGTCGCCATACTTGTTGACGATATGATTACCTCAGGCGGTACCCTCATCCATGCCGCCCAGCTTTGTCTTGACCGCGGAGCATCAAAAGTTCTGGCCGCAGTCGTGCATCATGACTTTGCGTCAGACGCCGCACAAAAACTCCAATCTTCACCGGTTGAAAGGTTCTTTATGACCGATACCATTGCCTTAAAAGGCGATCAGAAGTTTGAAAAGCTCCACGAAGTCTCCATCGCCCCCCTCCTCGCCGAAGAATTGAAGCACCTTGTTTAACAATTTTAATAATCGCTGCGTCCTTCAATCGCCTTCCCCAGAGTACCGTAATCCGCGTATTCCAAGTTTGCCCCCATCGGCAAACCATACGCAAGTCTGGTAACTTTGAACTTTGAACTTTGAATTTTTAACTTGTTTCCAATATACCTTGCGGTTGCTTCCCCCTCCATATCAGGATTCGTCGCAAGAATAATTTCTTTAAGTAGGGGCGATTCATGAATCGCCCGTACTCTTTGTAATAATTGGTCAATATATATATCATCCGGCCCAATCGAATTGAGAGGATCAATCCGTCCATGAAGCACATGATATACCCCGTGATAAATATTGCCGACTTCAAAGGAGAGAAGGTCTAGGACTGTTTCGACGACAGTAATGATACTCTTGTCACGGGTATTGTCCGTGCAAATTCCACAAAGTTCTTCTTCTGTTAGGTTAAAACATTCTTTGCACAATTTTGTTCGGGATTTCAGATTCGATATATTTTCCCCAAATGCCTTAAGTTCTATCTCCGGCATGCGCAAAAAATACATCGCCAATCTATTGGCGGTCTTTTCACCTATTCCGGGAAGTCGGTTTAAAAATAGAGCAATTTGTTTTAAGCTTGCAGGTAACGTTGCCATATTTTATCCAGAAATTATTTCTTCTAATAAGCACTTTGTCATCCCCGTGAAGACGGGGATCCAGTCTAAAATTACAAAATTTGAAGTTATAGTATGGATTCCCGCCTCCGCGGGAATGACGAGCAAAATTTATATCTGTATCGTCTCAACGAGAATGAGTGGCCTTCTCCCTGTTTCCTTCAGGAAATAAGTCTCAAGTTCGCGCACGGTATCACCCCGTGCTTTGTTCATATCACTTAGTTCAGCTCCCTGTGGTTTTAATTTTTTTTCAATGATACGTGTGGCTTCTTCAAACAATTCCTGTCCAACTTTTTCAAACACAAAACCCTTTGACATGATCTTGGGCCGGGCAACCAGACGCCCATTAGCACCAAGAGGTAAAACCGCAACCACGATACCTTCCGATGATAACGTCTTTCGATCACGCAAGACAGCACTTCCTATATCACCAATACCATATGCGTCAACATAAATACTTTTCGTTTCAATTGACTCTCCGCGTGTCGCCTTATTTTTCGTAAACCATACAGATTCTCCTTCTCGGAGTAAAAATACTGAATCTGGTTTATGACCAAGGGACTCAGCTAATTTACGGTACTCCTGTTGATGGCGAATTGTTCCCCCAATGGGGATGAAATATGCCGGATTAGTAAAACGGATAAGGAATTTGAGGTCTTCTCTTGATCCGTGACCTGAGGCATGTAATTGATCTTGGATGTCAGAATAGATGACGTCAGCCCCCTGCAAAGTTAGTTCCTCAATAAGCGAATAAACTTCGGTATCATTTCCATGTATCGGGTCCGACGATATGATCACGCGGTCTCCTGGAGTAATCTTTACAAACTTATTCAT
>CAYINK010000046.1:0-7012 GCA_964364765.1 uncultured Gammaproteobacteria bacterium | reverse complement strand
GATTATTCCCTACACAATGCAACAAAAATTATAACCGTTTCAAAAACTACCAAAAAAGATGTGATGCGTTTCTATCACACTCCCGAGAATAAGATTGAAGTGATATATAACGGATTTGAAAAAGAAATTGATGATGGGGTGATTTCTGGAGCAAGTGGAGAAATGACTCCGCCCATAACCTCGCCTTATGTATTGTATGTTGGTACCATCCAACCTAGAAAAAATATTATCGCGCTCATCCGCGCTATGACGGTGCTCAATAAAACTCATCCTGAGTTTAAATTAGTAATAACCGGGAAAAAAGGATGGTTGTTTGATCAGATTTTTAAAGAAGCGAGGAATTTGTATCTGGAAAACAAAATAATTTTTACCGGGTATGTAACTGACGAAGAGTTGGTAACCCTTTACCAAAGGGCTTTTTGTTTTGTGCTCCCCTCTTTTTATGAAGGGTTTGGTATCCCTGTGCTTGAAGCTATGAGTTTTGGCTGTCCCGTCATCTCTTCGTTCTCCTCAAGTCTTCCCGAAGTTGGAGGGGAGGCTATGTTGTACTTTGACCCCGAAAACTTTTCCGAACTTGCAGATAAAATTATTCTTTTGGAAACGGACAAAAAACTTCGGAGTGAACTCATAAAGAAAGGCCGTCAACGCATAAAACTGTTTTCATGGAATAAATGCGCTAAGGAGACGTTAAAAATCCTCACCTCAATGAATGGATGAAAATAAAAAATTGCGTATTGCCATGTTTTTTTCTTCTAACCCGACCTCAGCAGGTGGAGTTCAGGAACATGTCCGCTACCTATCAGAGGAGTTGAGAAAGATAGGACATGAAGTGACTCTTTTTGGACCTGAGGGAAACGCAAAACAGTATAAGAATTATCATCCCATAGGTTATACCATCCAGGTTCCCCTTCCGAACGGCAATTGGACGAGTATCCAGATGCTTAAGCCTTTTTCAGACATAAATAAGATTTTTTCAAAAAATAAATTTGATATCCTGCATATTCAAGAACCCTATATCCCTATCCTCGGATGGCAGTTGGTTGACGCAACCAACATCCCAAAAGTCAGCACCTTTCACTCAGCGTGGGATGATACTTCGATCATCAATGCGCTCAATGGTATTGTGCCACTGTTTAAAGATAAATTTTCTGAGAAAATGGGTGCCGCAATCTTTGTCTCACGAATCACCCAAAAGAGATGGGAGGGTCTTTGTACAAAAAAAGTCTCTCAGCACATTGTATATAACGCGGTAGACCGCGCATCGTTTTATCCGATACCGCAAAAGAAAAGGAAAAAAATTAAACTTCTTTTTTTGGGGCGTATGGTGCAAAGAAAAGGAGTTATCTATTTATTGGAAGCGTTTCGCATGATTGCCCACAAGTTTCCTCAGGCAGAGTTGGAGTTTGTGGGCGGAGGACCAGAAGTGCAAACAACTTTATCATTTATAAAAAATAATCACCTGGAAAAGCAGATAAAATACCGGGGGGAAGTCTTTGGAAATAAGAGAATACATTTTTTTCAGGAAGCTCAAATATTTTGCGCTCCTTATTTTGACGAAGCGTCTCCTCTCACCATACTTGAAGCAATGGGTTGCGGTTGCACGATCGTTGGGTTTCAAAACGAAGCGGTTAAAGAATCTCTCAGCGCATATCCAAACTTTGAACTTCTGGTTGAACAAAAAAACACAAAAGCACTTGCCCAGGCACTAACGAAAGTATTGGTCAGCGAGCAACTTCGAAATGACATAAGAACATGGTGTATCGGAGAAAGTCAAAAATATGCTTGGAGTATCGTGGCAGAGCAAACTGAAAAAATTTATCTAAGTATTTTAAAGCAGAATCATGCGTAAAGCTTTGTTGTCGTTGCTCTTGCGGGTCTTTCATCTTCACAAAAGTTCGGTGCCTATTGATAAAAAAGGGCTCATTGTCATCCTTATTGATGGACTAGGTTATAACGTATTCAATCATTCACTTGAAAAAAAACAGGGCAGATTTTTTTCTAAACTTATAAAAAGGGGGTTCTCTGTCCACCCGTATTTTTGTGGAATACCCGCCGCTACTACCGCAACAGAGGCTGAACTGTTCTTCGGAACAAGTGAAAATATCCCCGGATTTACTTGGTATGACAGATCTTTGTCTCAATTTGTGAGGGGCAATAAGGGTGAAAGCATCGCGGGATTTGAACAAAAAATGAAAAAAAAATTACACCTCCTTAAGTCGGGGTCTTGGATCTTGGGCATTTATTAATCAGGGGCAACACAGTGCGATCTCTCAGGTGTACAGCTCAATTTAAAACATCCCTTACAGGCATTTCGTAAACTCCAATATATCCTATTCATATTTCTCAATCCCATCAGACTTATTTTAACCTTATATCTTATCCTAAAAAGTTTATTAATAAGTATTTTTGTATCAAGTAAGGAACGATCAAAAAAGAAATTTATTCTTCTTATTAAAGATGCCTTTTCCCGTATTTTTTTGGGGAATATAGCAAGTTACATTGCGGAACTCGAAATTGCGCGTGAAACACCGATTCTTTTTATCGATTATGTACTTTATGATGAATTTGCCCATGAGTATGGAGTAGAGCAAAAAATATCATATTCGGCACTTCGGTTGATCGACTGGTATTGTGAGTCCCTATATAAGACGGCGAATAAGTCGGACAGAAAATATGAATTTCTAATACTCTCCGATCACGGACAAACCCCCTCGCGTTCAATCAATGGAAATGAGCGGCTTATAGACATCGTTCAAAACTCCCTTGATGACTCATCCTACCAAGTGATAAAAACGTTTGGAACTCAGCTGTCCGTGCAAGAAAAAAAAATAGCTTATGTTGTGCCTGGTGGATCAAGTGCTCAGGTTTATTTTTCTGATCGGTTGCAAAACCCTTATTTACTTGGAGAATTGGAGGTAAAATTTCCAGCAATTGTTGAAAAGTTGCTAAAAAATCAAGAAATTGGTTGGGTGTTGATAAGAAAAAATAATGAAATGCAAACATTAATTGGTAAGGGAGGGCTGGTCGAGTTTTCTCATGGAAAAGTTCAGAAGATTACCGGCTCCCCATTTGGCGCTATGACGCTTGATCAAAGAATACCTCAATCGCTTGCCAGATATGCGACTTTTGAAAACAATGGAGATGTGGTTTTATTTACCAACGTTGATGATGCGGGGATACTATATTCATTTGAGAATCATAGGGGAACCCATGGGGGATTTTATGGTGATATGACCAAGCCTTTTATATTAACTAATAATGAGATGGTTATAGGTCAGTTAAAAAAGAATAACGAAATGAGTCTTATCTTTGAGTCGATTCGTTCAAGTTATGGCGCGGATAAACTATAATATGAGTATGAGAAATATACGGATTCTTGAGGATACATTTGATAAAAAAGTATTTAATGACGTTGCACTTCATCCTTTACAGGCATGGGGGTGGGGAGAGGCTCGAAAGAGAATGGGGATTGCTGTAATAAGAATAGGAATATTTGATAAAGATGCCCTTATTGAAACTTATCAAATGACCATCCATTCTGTTAGTCTTGGTTATAAAATAGGTTATTTACCCCGATCAATATTTCCTTCCAAGGACCTTCTAACCTTTCTATCATCGTATGGACAAAAAAACAATCTAATCTTCATTAAAATTGAGCCCTACGAAAGGAAAAATTCTCCTGCGGAGCAGGATCTGGCTTCGCCAGAAAATTTCAAATTTATCAATTCTCCTCATCCTTTATTTCCAATCTGGACGCAAATGCTCGATCTTACCCAATCTGAAGATAACCTGCTAAAGAACATGAAACAGAAGACGAGATATAATATAAAACTCGCTCAAAAAAAGAGAGTTGTGGTGAAGGAAATGTCAAACAAAGAGGGCTTTGAGATATTTCAGAAGCTTTATTTTAACACATGCCGTCGTCAAAAGTATTTTGGTCATACAAAAGAGTATCACGAAATTGTCTGGAACAGTCTAAAGGATGGGATTGCCCATATTTTAATTGCATTTTATAATGATGTTCCTCTGGCGGCATATGAGTTGTTTAAGTTTAAAGATATTTTCTATTATCCCTATGGCGGTACTTCAGAATTACACCGCAATCTGATGGCGGCAAACCTCCTCATGTGGGAGACAATCCTCCTAGGAAAAAAACTGGGTGCTACCCAGTTTGATATGTGGGGGTCTCTTCCACAAAATTATGACCAACATAATCCTTGGGCGGGCTTCACCCGATTCAAGGAAGGATACGGCACAACCTTCACCGAATTTGTTCCTGGATTGGATTTGGTAATTTCTCCCTTTTTATACTCTCTCTATAATCTTATGTATACATTAAGGGGTTTCTACCTTGGGCTCAGATAGGAAGTTATTCTTTTCTCATCTTTGGCAATTTCGTAAGGGCCACCGGCAAGACTTCGTCAAGATTCTCAACATACACAAACTTAAGCCCTTTCAAAATATAGTCGGGAATATCTTCCAGGTCTTTTTTATTGTCCTTGGGAAGAATGATGGTCTTTATACCAGCGCGGTGTGCGGCTATCACTTTTTCCTTAACTCCACCGATTTCAAGAGCACGTCCTCGCAAAGTAATTTCCCCCGTCATTGCAACATCGCGTCTAAAAGGTGTCTTTGTAAGGGCAGATAACATTGCCGTTGCAATAGCTAAGCCAGCAGACGGGCCGTCCTTAGGAACTGCACCTTCGGGAACGTGAACATGAATATCAAAGTTATGAAAGAAGTCTTTTTTGAGACCGAACTTTTCCCAACGGGAACGGATATAAGAAAGCGCCGCTTGGCATGATTCCTTCATGACGTCGCCTAAATGCCCGGTTAAAGTTAAGGCGCCTTTACCCGGCATGATCGCAACCTCTATAAAGAGAATGTCTCCCCCTGCCTGAGTCCAAGCAAGCCCTGTTGATATACCTATCGTATTTTTTCCTTCTATGATTTGACTTGAGTATTTGTATGGGCCTAAATATTTTGAAATGTCAGCGGTTGAGACTATTTTTTTAGTAATTTTTTTCTCAACAATTTCACGGGCAATCTTGCGGAATACACCGGCAACTTGACGCTCAAGCTCGCGTACTCCTGCCTCACGGGTATAACGGCGGATGATTGTCTTCATGGCCGCATCATGCACCTGTACTTCGGCAGTTGATAGACTATGGGCTTCGATTTGTTTTTTGACGAGATAATCTTTTACGATGTGGAATTTCTCATCTTCGGTATACCCCGGGAAATTGATGATTTCAAGACGGTCAAGCAAAGCCTCGGGAATGGTATCTAACATATTGGCGGTAGTAATAAAGAACACATCGGAAAGATCAAAAGCGACTTCAAGATAATGGTCTGAAAAAGCATGATTTTGTTCAGGGTCAAGTGCCTCAAGAAGGGCCGCCGATGCGTCTCCCCGGTAATCGCGGCCTATTTTATCTATCTCGTCAAGCATGAATAGCGGATTTTTGGTGCCCGCTTGTTTGATGCCTTGGATGATACGTCCGGGAAGTGCCCCAACATAAGTTCGTCTATGTCCTCGGATTTCAGCCTCATCACGTATACCACCAAGTGACATCTTTACAAATTTACGGTCCAAAGCTCGTGCAATCGAGCGTCCAAGGGATGTCTTCCCCACTCCGGGCGGGCCTACAAAACAGATAATCGTGGGTTGATATTCTTTTTTCTTTTTTTCTCCTGTTCCGTCCTTCTGGGCAATCTCCGCTTTTTGACGTCTCAGTTCAATAACAGCCAAATATTCAAGAATACGCTCTTTAATTTTTTTCAATCCGAAATGATCCTCATTCAATATTTTTTCAGCTTGTTTGATGTCTATGTTGCTGGTTGATATGGTGGACCAAGGAAGATCAACTAACCAATCAAGATAGGTCTTTACATAGGATGCCTCGGGATTGAACTGAGACATTTGACTGAGCCGTTTAAGTTCTTTCAAAGCTTTTTCCTCCACCTGCTTTGGCATTTTTGATGCGGCTATCTTATCCCGATATTCTTTTAAATCTTTGTCTTCCCCTCCTCCAAGCTCCTCCTCTATCGTCTTCATTTTTTCCTTCAGAAATGTTTCCTTCATTCCTTTTTCAAATTTTCGTTGTGTTTTGGCAGATATATTTTGTTCAATTTCAAGAATTTTAACTTCTTTATCTATATGATCAACCTCCATGACCAATCTTTTTTTCAGATCATTTTCCTCTAAAAGAGTTTGTTTTTCCTTTTCTTTTATATCAAGAACCATGGCGATGTGATAGGAAAAATCCTGAGGAGTTCCGACGTTCAGGATGTTCATGAGGAACACAAAATCAACCGCCTTCCCTAAATTGATCGCTTTTTTTACTTGAAGAGATATATGTTTTACCATGGCCTGAAGTTCTTCATCATTCACCAGAAGTTCATCGACCTTTTCAACCCTACCTTCAAAATAAGGAGTGTCCTTGGTATATTCAATGATTCTCACTTTTTCTATTCCTTTGACCAAAGCATTGATCTCACCTTTTTCTCCGACCACCGTCTTTTCAACGGTTGCAACCACCCCAATATCATAAAGGTCTTCTTTTTTCGGGTCCTCAACTGAGGAATTTTTTTGCATCACGAGAACTATCTTTTTGTCTTTTTTCAGGACTTCATTGATGGTGGTGATACTTTTGAGCCTTCCAAAGATGAGAACATTTTCTGTTTTTGGAAATACGATACCGTCGCGGACTGCGATGATGGGAAGAGTTATTTGATTAGGTGAACCCATAAGAAATGCCATAATTTAGCAGTATAGCAAAAGATCTGCTAAGTGTCAAATGTTAAATAAATTGCTCAAATAAAATCATTTAAGAGCCCTTCAAGATCTTTTACCTTATCTTGTGAGACGAGAGTTGAGTCAGTCAGTTGGGGAAGGTGTTCGTGATATGCCGGCCTATCCTCTTTATAGAGTATTCCCAAGGGAAATTTCTCTTGGTGGAATTCAAGAGCTTTTCCGAGTGCCGCAACTTTATCGTTGGGCAGGTAATCC